>CAZDIF010000012.1:12036-18242 GCA_964505365.1 uncultured Actinomycetota bacterium | reverse complement strand
GCCCAGAGGCGCCACGGCGCCGGGTGGCGGTGACCGTCGGCCAGGGCGCGGGCGATGCGTGGTCCGGCCAGGCTCAGCGTGACGCCGGCGACCCACAGCAGCAGTCCGATCGCCCATGCGGTTCGCGCCAGCTCGTCGGCCCAGGCCAACTGGTCGATCCCGCGAGGCCCCAGCACCCAGGCCCAGTCGTGCTCGCCCCCGATCAGCGGCAGGCGCTGGAACGGGGCGTCGGCGATGTACACGGACGCATCCTGGAACGAGGTGCCCGCCCACCCGAGGCACAGTGACGCCCCGAGCGGGTCGTGCTCCCGCCGCCAGAACACGGCGGCCAGGAACACGGGGACCACCACCTGCAGCCCGGAGCCCATCACCGCCATCCCGATGTCCGGGAGCCAGAACGCGAACACGTGGCCGGCCTCGTGGATGGCCAGGTCGATCCAGCCCAGCAGCGGGACCCGGACACCGCGGACGAAGGCGTTGAACCCCATCAGGGCCAGCACGGCCAGACCGGCGACGTACCGGCCACCGAATCGCCAACGGTCAGGGCTCATGCCCTGACCGTCGGCGACTGCGAGGGGTGCCTTGACCGGCGCGACCCGTCAGCGGGCGGTCGGGTCGTCGGCGTAGCGCAGGTACGGGCGCACCTCGTCGACGTTCTCGAATCGCTCGCGGGCGTCCTCGGTCGACACCCCCGGCGAGACGATCACCCGGTCGCCATGGGTCCAGTCGGCCGGGGTGGCCAGCTGGCGCTCGGCGGTCAGCTGCAGCGAGTCGATGACCCGGAGCAGCTCGTCGAAGTCGCGGCCGGTCGAGGCCGGGTAGGTCAGCGTGAGCTTCACGGCGTTGTCCGGGCCGACCACGAACACCGACCGCACCGTGGCGGTGTCGTCCGCGTTCGGGTGGACCATGTCGTAGAGGTCGGCCACCTTGCGGTCCGGGTCGGCGATGACCGGGAAGTTCAGGGCGTGGCCCTGGGTCTCGGCGATGTCCTCGGCCCAGCCCTCGTGGTCCTCGAGCGGCGACACGGACAGGCCGATCACCTTCGTGTTGCGCTTGTCGAACTCGTCCTTGAGCGCGGCGACGCGGCCGAGCTCGGTGGTGCACACCGGGGTGAAGTCCTTCGGGTGGCTGAACAGCACCGCCCAGGCATCACCCTTCCACTCGTGGAAGCTGACGGTGCCCTCGGTGGTGTCGGCGGTGAAGTCGGGGGCCTGGTCGCCCAGTCGGATGGCCATGTCCTGGCTCCTGTTCGTCTGCGGGAGAGGGCTCGACGGTACGGAGCGCCCCACGCGATCCACGCCGGCGCGTGATGGCAACCGTGGGAACCGTCAGGACTCCCGCGAGGAGCGGTCGCAGAACACCAGCAGCCGGCAGCTCGGTTCGTCGTCCTCGGACTCGCCGTCCTCGCCCGCGTCGCCCTCGCCGCCGGGCCCGTCCCCGGTCCCGTCGCCGTCCTCGCCGCCGCCGGAGCCGCCCCCGGTGCCGTCGTCGGAGCCCCCGCCATCGGTGTCGCCGCCGCGCTCGTCGGGGGCGGGCGAGGACGGCGGGGCCGGGATCGCCAGCGAGAACGTGCCACCCGCGCGGTCGACCATCCCGCCCTGCTGCGGCCCGTACGGGCGCTGCTCCCGCGTTCGCTCGGCGGCCCGGGGCGCGGCGAAGCGCACGGCCTCCTGGACGGTCACCTCGCCGTCGGCATTGGCGTCCGCGTAGCCGTTGCGCAGCCCCTGCACCGCGAGGTTCCAGCCCCACACCGAGTGGCCGACGCTGGGGTCCTCGTACGACTTCTCCTGCTCGGTGGAGGAGTAGGAGAGCAGGCGTCCGTCGCGGGCCATGCCGGGGTCGAACAGGCCCGCCGCCTCACAGGCCATGACGTTGACCCACAGCTGCCGGGGACGGACGGCGTCCATGAGCCGGACGAACTCGCTGTCGACGATGAAGTCGCTGTCGTGGGGCCACAGGCCCTCGTCGGTGACCTCGCCGTCGCCGTCGTGGTCCTGGTCGTACCACTTCTTCGAGTGCCCCGAGTACCAGAACACCGCCACCGAGTCGCCCGTGGTCTTGCGTCCCAGCCAGGCAATGGCCTCGACGATGGTCTCGCGCGTCGCGAGCTCGTCGGTCAGCAGCAGGACGTGGTCGCTGCGCCACCCGAGGTCGAGCAGGTGCCGGTACATGGCCTCCGCGTCCTGGCGGGACCCGATGTTGTCGCGGACGCCGCCGCGGTGGGCGTTGATGCCGACCAGCACCGCCCAGCGGGAGGTGGCGGGCTGGTCGGCACGCTCGGTGGCAGCCGCGTGTGCGGGGAAGCGGGAGGCGAAGCGGTCACGCGCGGTGCTGCCCGACGCCGGTGCCACCGGCGTGTCCGGGCGCACGGGCGGGCCGTCGTCGACCGCGGCCGTGGTGCCCTCGTCGGGCACGACCAGGTCCCCAGCGTCCGGCGTTGCCCGGGGCAGGGCGCTGGGCAGGGCCTCGGTGGTGGTGGGGTTGGGTGCGGCGGTCGGTTCGGGCGTGGCGTCGCGGGGCGCCGGGACCCGGGTGACGGGGTCCGGGGTGGCATCCGACTGGGGCGCCGCGACGACGGGACCGTCCGGGGTGGGCGCGCGCACGACGGCGGCGACCAGGGACGCCACCAGCACGGCGACG
This sequence comes from uncultured Actinomycetota bacterium, assembly GCA_964505365.1. Taxonomy (GTDB): domain Bacteria; phylum Actinomycetota; class Nitriliruptoria; order Nitriliruptorales; family Nitriliruptoraceae; genus CAWCLK01. The sequence goes on along the minus strand of CAZDIF010000012.1, from coordinate 15,602 downwards.
GCCGCCAGCCGAACAGCGTGCGCGGACGGCAGGCGCATCCGGTCGTCCACCTCCTCGACGTGACCGCACGCGCGAGCGGCCACACCAGGAGGTTCGACGCCGACCGGCCGAGTTCCTGCCGTGGGACGGAATCAGAAGAGGGCGTGCTGGTCGGCCTCGGCGGCCGGGACGTCACGGGCCCGGCGGGCGAGCACGGTGTCCGGCACGATGGCCGCGGGTGTCGGGGCGTCGGCCTCGCCCGGCGGCGGTGGGGTGGGTGGCGCCGCGGGCCGCTGCGTCGCGAGGCGGAAGCGCGAGCCGGCCCCGTCGAGCCCGAGGCCGGCCAGGGCCGCCTCGATGCGATCCACGTCCACCCCGGCACGCAGGGCGGCGTCCACGTCGACGGCCAGGTCGGGCAGCGGGGCCATCAGGCGCCGGTTGCGCTCGGCGACGTCGCGGCCGGCCCGCAGTGCCGCCTCGATCCGCGGGGGCAGGTGGCAGAGGTTCGCATAGACCGCGTCGAGGCTGCCGTGGTCGCGCAGGAGCCGTGCGGCGGTCTTCGGCCCCACGCCGGCCACGCCGTCGAGCCCGTCGGACGGGTCGCCGCGCAGCGCAGCCAGCTCGGTGTACTGGTCGGGCCAGACGCCGTACTCGCGGCGCACGGCGTCGGGGTCGTAGTGGCGCAGGTCCGACATCGTGGCGCGTGGCCGCAGCAGCGTGACGGTGTCGCTGACCAGGGCGGTGAGGTCGCGGTCGCTGGACAGCACCGTGCACCGCCAGCCGCGTTCGGTGCACGCCCGCGTGGTCGCGGCCAGCAGGTCATCGGCCTCGGCGCCGTGCTCGACGACGACGTGCAGCCCGGCCTCGGCGACGTGGGCCGGCAGCGCCCGCAGGTGCTCCCGCAGTTCGGGATCGGTGTCCCGGGCCGCCTTGTACTCGGGGGAGTCCTGCTTGCGCTGGTTGACCTCGTGGTCGAACGCGACGACCACGGCGTCGAACGGCCCGAACGGCCAGACGCGGCCGAGCATCCCGAACACGCCGGCGGTCACGTAGGCCCCGACGGCGTCGTCGGTGCCGGCGATCGCGTGGAAGGCTCGGTGGGCCAGCGAGTTGCCGTCGACCGCCAGCACCGTCGTCGCCTCGCCCACGCTGCACCGCCTCTCGTCGCCCGACCGTGATGCGCCGACCCTATCGCTCGTCCCGGCCGGCGCCGGACATGGCAACCGGTGGCTGGGGATAGCCTGCCGGGCTGTCCGTCGTGAGGATCCGTTCGTGCTCGAGACCCAGGCCCACGCGCGCTTCCTCGTGGTGCGCGAGCAGCCGCTGATCATCGTGGACCTCGAGGGCGACGAGCCCGAGCTGCCCATGGTCGAGGACAACCTGTTCAAGCGCGTCGTCGAGGCCGGGCTGCTGGTGCTCCCGGGCTTCTACGGGGTGCAGCTGCCCAAGGGCGCGCGCGTCGGCTGGACGCTGACCGACGAGGAGCTGCGGCTCGAGGACGAGCAGGAGACCCGCCTGCTGCGGATCCCGCGCACCTCCGCCGACCCGGCCTGGGAGGCGGCGTCGCTGCGGCTGCGCGGCTCGATGTTCTGCCTCGGCTGGCACCTCGGCATCGACCCGGACGACGAGGACAAGCAGGTGTGCGACCGGCTGGACCAGCAGGCCCGCATCGGCCGGGTCGCCGGGGCCGTCGTGGGCGTCGCCGAACCCCGGACCGGCCTGCCGCTGCTGTTCGGCTGACCGGGCTCACCCCACCGGCCGGGCGCGCCGCCGTGGGCGTCGCAGCACGGCCAGCGCCACGCCGACGAGCACCAGCGGGGCGGCGGCGAAGAACAGCGGGGGCGGCAGCTGTGCCAGCAGCCACCACGCGAGGATCGTGGCCACGACCGGCTCACCCAGGACGGTGATCGACACGACCGTCGCGGGCACGGAGCTCATCAGCGTGTTGAAGACCGTGTGGCCCAGCAGCTGCGGTCCCACCACGAGGCCGGCCAGGGCCCACCACTGCACCGCCGTGTAGCCCCACAGCGGGGCGCCCACGGCGACGCAGACCGCCAGCAGGACCGCCGAGGCCGAGGCGTAGACGACCCCGGAGTAGATCGACGCGTGCGTCGACCCGCGCACCCGGCGGCCGATCAGCAGGTAGCCGGTGACCGCCAGGGCGGCCCCGAACGCCATGGCGTCGCCCAGCAGCGCCCGCGGCCCGAGGCGCAGCTCGCCGGCGTCGGCCAGGCCGATCGCCACGGCCCCGACCATCGTCAGCGCCATGCCGATCCACGTGCGCCGGTCGGGGTGTTCGTTGAGGAACCACGCCCCGCCGAGGGCGACGAAGATCGGGGACATCGTCGCCAGCGTGGTCGACGAGCCGACGGTCGTGAACGCGAGGCTGCCGAGGAACAGCGCGAAGTGCACGGCCAGGAACACGCCCGAGACCAGCAGCAGCCGGACGGTGCGGCGGTCGATCGGGTGCCCGTGGCGGGCACGCCAGCCGAACGGGGCCAGCGACAGCGCCCCGCCGAAGCAGCGCCAGAACGCCGCCGCGATCGCCAGCCGCAGCACCGGCGGGTCGCCGATGATGACCGCCGCGAGGATCGCCGACGTCGACACCGCCAGCACGCCGACGACCAGCCCGCCGTAGACGACGGGGCGGGGGAGTGGGGCGATCGTGGCGGGGACGTCCATCCTCAGTGGTGCTCGTGGCCCCGGATCGCCGTGCCGTGCACGTGGGGGTCGCCGATGACGAGCGTCCCGTCGGCCGCCCGGAAGGCCGTGCTGCCGTAGGCGTGCGCGAGGTGGTCCTCGACCAGCACGTCGCGTGGCGGGCCGACCGCCACGACGTGGGTGGCCAGCAGCAGCGCGTGGTCGGCCGCGTTCGCGGTCCCCACGTCGTGGGTGGTCATGACGACGGTGTGGCCGGCGGCGACCTCGTCCTCGATCGCATGGGCGATGCGGTCCTCGCTGACGAGGTCGAGGCCGGTGATCGGCTCGTCGAGCAGCAGCAGGTCCGCCTGCTGCGCGAGCCCCTGGGCGACGAACACCCGCTGGCGCTGGCCGCCGGACAGCTCGCGCAGGTGGCGGTCCAGCAGGTCGCCGATGGCCATGCGGTCGATGGCGTCCTCGACGGCGCGGTGGTCGTCGGCGCGCAGCCGCCCGAGCAGCCCGCGGCGGGCGTACCGCCCCATCCGCACGGTCTCGAGGACCGTGAGCGGCATCGTGTCGCTGACCGCATGGGTCTGCATGACGTGGGCCACGCCGCGGCGGTGGGGCCGCACCGGCCCGCCCAGCACCCGCAGCGTGCCGGCCGCCGGCTCCTCCAGTCCGCTGATCGCCCGCAGCAGGGTCGTCTTGCCCGACCCGTTGGGCCCGATGATCGCGGTGACCTGCCCGGCGGGCAGGCGGAACGTGGCCCGGGACAGGGCCACGCGGTCGCCGTGGGCGAGGGTGAGCTGGTCGGCCTCGACGGCCGGGGTGGGCGAGGGCATCCCGGAAGCGTAGGTCGTCTCGGGGCGGGGTCGTGGTCGCATCCGGGCCTCCCGGGCGGCATGAGTTCGGTACAGTTGTAGGAATGGTTCCCAATACTGTAGCGT
>CAZDIF010000012.1:10518-11936 GCA_964505365.1 uncultured Actinomycetota bacterium | reverse complement strand
GACGAGCACGAGGGCGAGGACCACGAGGACGGGCACGACCACGGCCCGGAGGACCCCCACGTCTGGTTCGACCCGGTGCGGATGGCCGAGGGCGCCCGCGTGCTCGCCGACCACGTGGCCGAGGTCGCGGGCGACGACGTCGACTGGGCCGCTCGGGGGGAGCAGGTGGCGGGCGAGCTCGAGGCGCTGGACGCGGAGGTTCGCGAGGTGCTGTCCGTCATCCCCGAGGAGTGCCGGCGGCTGGTCACCAACCACGACAACCTGCGCTACCTCGCCAACCGGTACGACCTGGAGGTCGTCGGCACCGTGGTGCCCGGGAGCACGACGGGCGTGGAGCCCTCGGCGCGGGACTTCGCGCAGCTCGCCGCCACCCTTCGGGAGACGCGGGTGCCGGCGATCTTCGCCGAGACGATCCAGTCGACCGAGCTCGCCGATTCCCTGGCTGCCGAGGTCGGGCGCGACGTCGCGGTCGTGGAGCTGTACACGGACTCGTTGGGTGCGCCCGGCTCGGGTGCGGAGTCCTACTCGGGCATGATGCGCACGGTTGCGCAGCGTGTCGCCGACGCGCTGTCGTCCTGCTGAGCGGAGGAGGAGCTCGTGGACTGGTTGATCGAGCCGTTCGCCACGAACGCGTTCATGCAGCGAGCGCTGCTGGCGAGCCTGCTGACCGTCGTGACGACCTCGCTGGTCGGCACCTGGGTGGTGCTGCGCGGGATGGCGTTCATGGGGGACGCGATGGCCCACGGCGTCATCCCCGGCATCGCGGTGGCCTTCCTGCTGGGCATCGACCTCGGCATCGGCGCGGCCGTGTCAGCCGTGGTCATGGTGCTGGGCATCGACCTCGTCGGCCGTCGGTCCCAGCTCGCGCAGGACACCAGCATCGGGCTGCTCTTCGTCGGGATGCTGGCACTGGGCGTGATGATCATCTCCCTTCGCGGTGCGTACGCGGGCGACCTCACCACGATCCTGTTCGGCGACGCCATCGGCGTGACCACGGGCGACGTGTGGGCGACGGCGGTGGCCGCGGTGGTGACGCTGGTGCTGACGGCCGTCGCCTACCGCGCGTTCGTCGTGCTGTCCTTCAGCGCCGACAAGGCGGAGGTGCTGGGCTTCCGCCCCGGGCTGACGCACCTGGTGATGCTCGCGCTGGTCGGCCTCGCCGTCGTGGTGTCGTTTCGCACCGTCGGCACGCTGCTGGTCTTCGCCTTCCTCGTCGCGCCCCCCGCCGCCGGGTCGCTGCTCGCCCGGCGCGTGCCGGGGATGATCGGCGCCGCGATCGCGCTCGGGGCGGTGGCCGTGGTCGCCGGGCTGCTCGTCAGCTACCACGCCGGCACGCCCGCGTCGCCGTCGATCGCCGTCCTCACCGTGGTCGAGTTCTTCGCCGTGCTGGCCGTCCGCGGCGTGCGCGACGTGGCCGC
>CAZDIF010000012.1:0-10418 GCA_964505365.1 uncultured Actinomycetota bacterium | reverse complement strand
GAACAGTCCGGGCAGGTGCCGACCAGCTCGAAGCGGTGGGAGTCGACGGTGTAGCCGCGCTGTTCGTTGGCGGCCTCGGCCGCCTCGCCGAGGGCGTTCTCGATGCCCCGGGGGAAGGTCACGTCGTCGATGCGGCCGCAGAGGTTGCAGACGAGGTGGTGGTGGTGCTCGGTGAGCTCCTCGGCCAGCTCGTACCGGGCCACGTCGTCGACCGAGGCCAGCCGCCGGACCGCGCCGGCCTGCTCGAGGATCGCCAGGTTGCGGTACAGCGACGACTGCGACTGGGGCGCACCGCCCTCGAGCAGCTCGGCGATCGTGGCGGGGCGTTCGAGGTCGAGCAACAGCTCGACCAGCCGCCGGCGCCCCAGCGTGTAGCGCTGGCGGCTCCGCCGCAGCTGTTGGTGGATCTCCTGGTGGACGTCCTCGTGCATGCCTCGAGTGTAGAGGCATTCCGAGAACGGATGGGAACGCCCCCGGGTCAGCCCGAGGCGTTGACCAGCTGGTCGTGGCGCTCGAGCACCCGCAGCACGTAGACCTGCGTCTCGGTGATGTTCGGGATGCGGTTCCCCGCGGCGACGACCCGGCCCGGTCCGGCGTTGTAGGCCGCCAGGGCGAGGTCGACCCGCCCGAACCGCTCCAACTGCATGCGCAGGTAGGTCGCCCCGCCGACGAGGTTCGCGATCGGGTCGTCGGGGTCGACGCCGAGGCCCGCGGCCGTCCCCGGCATCAGCTGGGCCAGCCCCCGTGCCCCGGCGTGCGAGATCGCGCCCGGGTGGAAGGCTGACTCGGACCACACGAGCGCCGCGAGCAGTCGGGGGTCGACCCCGACCAGTTCCGCGGCGCCGACGATGGCGGGGGCGAACTCGCGTCCACGCCCCGGCAGTGCGGCGGCCCAGGGCGGCGGGGGCCCGTCGAAGTTCGCGTCCGGGTTCGATTCCAGCAGGGCCGACGCCAGCCGGCCCGCCAGCTGGGCCACCTGCTCGTCCAGCCGCTGCACGAGGCGTGCCGTGGCCTCGCGGTCGCTGGCCAGCAGGTCGAGCACCTCCTGGCGCCGGACCCGCTCGGCCTCGACGGTCGCGACGACCTGCTCCTGCTGGGCCACGAGGGCCTCGACCCGGGCATGCTCGGCGCTGGCGGTCGCCTCGGCGGCCCGGGCGGCCTGCTGTGCCTCGGCGACGCCGGTGCGGGCCCGCGCCTGCGTGCGGGTGGCGGTGGTGGCATCGTCCACCAGGCGGCGGTTCTCGTCGAGCAGGTCCTCCACCGTCTGCATGGTCACCGAGGCGTCGTGGAAGCTCTGCGAGCGCGCCAGGCCCTCCAGCAGCATGGACCCGGGATCGGCCGCCCCGTGCTTCCACATGTTCCGCACGCGGTCCGCCAGCGCGCCCTCGTGGTCCTCCACCGCGGCCGCGGTCTCCTCCAGCGAGGCGGTGGCCTCCAGCAGCGCGGCCGTCGCCTCCGCGGCGTGGGCGACGGCCGCGTCGCGTGCGGCCCGGGCGTCCTCCAGGTCCGCGGTCAGGGTCGCCAGCTCGGCGCTGGCTCCCGCCAGCCGCTCCTCGATGGCGTCCAGCTCGTCCGTGGCGGCCGCGACGGCCGCGTCCAGTCCCTCGAGGTCGCCGCGGGCGTCCGCGAGCTGGTCACGCAGCTGCTCGAGCTCCTCGATGCTCGGCGTCGCCGCCGTCGACCGGCCGGGCACGGCGGGTGCGGGCACGGCGATCGCGGCCGTCAGGCCGACGGCCAGCACCACCACGAGTCCACGCACGCGTCACCCCTTCACGGTCACGACGGCCATGGTGGGCATCGGCAGCCACGGCCCTCCGCTGTACCCCGGGACCTGGCAGCGGCTCAGGGCTCCACGGTCGCCGCCAGCCACTCCTCCTCGACCCGGTCGAGTTCGGCGTCGAGCACCCGCAGCGCCCGGCCCAGCTCGGCCGCCCGCTCGTGGTCGTCGCCCACGCGCGCCAGCGCGTCGTGCAGGGCGTCGCGCTGCTCCGTCAGCCGGGTCATGCGCTGCTCCAGCGACCGGACCGTCCGGCGCTGCGCCTGCCGCCGGCGGTTGGCCTCGGCGGTCCGGCTGCCGTCCCGCCGGTCCGGACCCGCGGCCTCGTTGCGCGCGGCGACGGCGCGGCGGTGTGCCTCCCAGTCGAGATGGCGCTCGAGCCGCCCGTCGACGACCTCGACCAGCTCGTCGGTGAGCCGGTCCAGCACGTAGCGGTCGTGGGAGGCGACGACCAGCGTGCCGCGAAAGCCGTCGAGATGGTCCTCCAACCGCTGCAGGGTGTCGATGTCGAGGTCGTTCGTCGGCTCGTCCAGCAGCACCACGTTGGGTGCGGCGACCAGCAGGTGCAGCAGCGCCAGCCGCCTGCGCTCCCCGCCGGACAGGCGGGCGACCGCGGCCCGCTGCAGTGCCGGCGGGAACGCGAAGCGTTCGGCCAGCGCCGACGCCGACAGGCGCTCGCCGTTGGCCAGCGGGATCCACTCGGCGACGTCGGTGATCGTGTCCAGCACGGTGACGTCGCCGGGCGGGACCGTGGCCTGCTGCTCGTAGAGGCCCAGCTCGACGGTCGGGCCCCACTCCACGGTGCCGGCGTCGGGCTGCAGCTGGCCGGCCAGCACCTGCAGCAGCGTGGTCTTGCCCGCGCCGTTGGGCCCGACGACGCCGACGCGCTGGCCCGGCGTCAGGGACAGGTCGACCCGGTCGAGCACGGTGTGGTCGCCGAACCGCACCGTCACCCCCTCGGCGTCCAGCACCTTCGTGCCCAGCCGTCGGCGACCCGTGCCGAGGTCCAGCTCGGTCGACTCGTCGTCGGGGGCGGCGTCCATCAGCGCCTCGGCCTGCTCGACCCGGAACTTCGGTCGCGACGTCCGCGCCTTCGGCTGGCGGCGCAGCCACACGAGCTCCTTGCGCAGCAGGTTGCGGCGACGCTGGTCGGCCCGGTCGCGCGCGGCCTGGCGCCGGAGCCGCGCCTCGACGACGTCGCCGTAGCTGCCCTCGACCCACGTGGGCTCGTCGTGCAGGTCCAGCATCCGGGTCGTCAGCCGCTCGAGCAGGTACCGGTCGTGGGTGACGAACAGCAGGCCGCACGCGCGGCGCCGCAGGGCACCCTCCAGCCAGTCGATCGTGTCGGCGTCGAGGTGGTTCGTGGGCTCGTCGAGGACCAGCAGGTCGGCCGGCTCGACCAGCACCCGGGCGAGGTGGACCCGGCGCTGCTGGCCACCCGACAGGCGGCCGACCTCGGCCGCCGGGTCGATCGCGAGGCGGTCGAGCAGCGCGGCGGCCTCGTGGTCCTGCGCGCCGGGGGCCTCGCGCACGACGTCGAGTGCGGGCAGGCGCGGGTCGAGGTCGGGCGCCTGGGGCAGGAACGTGATGCGGGCACCCCGGCGGGCCACGACGTCGCCGGCGTCGGGCTCGAGCACGCCGGCGACGATCCGCAGCAGTGTCGACTTGCCCGAGCCATTGGGCCCGACGATCGCGACGCGGTCGTCGTCGGACAGGCCGAACGAGAGGTCCGCGAACAGCGTGCGGCCCTCGTAGCCGTGCGTGACGGCGGAGGCGGAAAGGACGTGCATCGGCGCCAGAGCGTACGGTGGGCCGGGGCCCACCTGAACCGGTCCGGCCGTGTGTGCGTATCCACCAGCACGCGACACGAGGAGCACGACGTGAACAGGTTGATGGGTCTGGTCGCCGTGGCCGCCCTGCTGCTGGCCGGCTGTGGCGGGACCGACGAGGCGACCGACGCCGGCGGTGAGGCCGGCACCGGGACCGCCGCGGACGGGGGTGCCGCGACGGTGGAGGTGTCCACCGCCGACAGCGACCTCGGCACGATCCTCGTCGACGGCGAGGGGATGACGCTCTACCTGTTCGACCAGGACAGCGACGGCACCAGCGCCTGCTACGACGACTGCGCCGCGACGTGGCCGCCGCTGATCGGCGAGGCCGAGGCGTCCGGCGACGCCGACGCGTCCCTGCTCGGCACGACGACGCGGGACGACGGCGAGGTCCAGGTGACCTACGACGGCCAGCCGCTGTACTACTTCGCGCCCGACGAGGAACCCGGCGACGTCAACGGCCAGGCCGTGGGCGACGTCTGGTGGGTCGTGGCACCCGACGGCTCGGCGATCCGTGGCAGCGCCGCGCCGGCCGCCGAGGAGACCACGACGTCCGACACGTCGATGGGCGACGACTTCGAGTCGTACTAGGAGGTGGCGTGCCCGCATCGCTGTCCGTCGAGCAGCTCCACCGCGACTACGCGGGACCGCTGTTCGTGTACGCGTGGCGCCGGCTCGGGGACCGGCGCCTCGCCGAGGAGGTCGTGCAGGACACCCTCCTGAAGGCCTGGCGCCACGCGGGCCGCTACGACGCCGACCGCGCATCGGTCGGCACGTGGCTGTTCACGATCGCCCGCAACCTCACCACCGACCAGCTGCGTCGCCGGGGCGCGCGGCCCGCCGAGGTCGACCTCGACGGCCACGACGAGGCCCTCGACGACCACGAGGTGGAACGCACGCTGGAGGCGTGGCAGCTGGCCGAGGCGCTGCGGGGGCTGTCGGACGAGCACCGCCGGGCCATCGTGGAGGTCCACTGGTTCGGCTACTCGGTCGCGGAGGTCGCGGACCGGCACGGGGTACCACCCGGGACGATCAAGTCCCGTCTGTACTACGGGCTGCGGGCGCTGCGCCTGCGGCTCGACGAACTGGGGGTCACACGATGAACCACGTGCGCACGGAGCTCGGGGCCTACGTGCTCGGCGCCCTCGACCCGGATGACCGCCGGGCCGTGGAGGCGCACGTCGCCGAGTGCCCCGCGTGCCGCGACGAACTGGCCAACCTGTCCGCGGTCCGGCCGCTCCTGGACCGCATCGGACCGCACGAGGTGGTCGACCTCGTCGACGCGCCGCCCGCGCTCGACGGGCTGCGGGACGACCTCGTGGCCCTGGAGCACCATCGGCTGCAGCGCCGTGTGCGGGTGTGGCAGGTGGCCGCGGTGGCAGCGAGCCTCGTGGCCGTGCTGGTCGGCCTCGGGTGGTGGGCGCCGTGGGAGGCGCCCCCGGACCGGCTCGTGGCCACGGTCGCGCCCGTCGCCGACGAGGCCGCGGCGACCGAGGGCACGGTCGCGGCCTACGCGTGGGAGTGGGGGACCACCGTCGAGGTCCGCGTGCAGGACCTGCCGCCGCGGTCGGGCTACGTGCTGTGGGCCATCGCCGAGGACGGTCGCCGGCAGCAGGCCGGCACGTGGGGGGTCACCGCGGACGGCTCCGCCCACGTCCGGGGCGCCAGCGCGATCACGCGGGCGGACCTGCAGCGGGTCGAGGTCACCGACGTCGGCGGCGCCGTGCTGCTGGACGCCTCGTTCGAGGGCTCCGTCGCCGCCCGGTGATCACTCCTCGCGCGGCACCGGCCCCTCGGCCAGCCGTGCGGCCAGCGCCAGCAGGTACTCGCGGTCGACCGGGTCCAGCCGGGTGAACACCGTCACGAGGTGGGCCAGGTCCAGTTGGCGTGCCGGGGAGATGGACCCTCGCGCCATGCGGACGGCGTCGTCGAGGCTGTCGGGCACCGCGCCCCGCAACACGCGCCGGAGCCGTCCGAGCGTCCCGCCGGACAGGCGGTCGGCCAGCCGCACCAGCTCGTCGACGTTGTCGCGCGGCGACGACACCGCCCGGTCCAGCAGCCAGGCATCCACCTGCAGGGCGGCGGACAGCGCACGCAGGCGCGGGTCACCGGCCGACGGCTGCACCGAGCCGTCGAGCAGCCGTTGCAGGGCCTGCTCGGACATGCCGGCGGCCTCCGCCAGCCGGCCCCGGGTCCAGCCGCGGCTCTCGCGGAGCTGTTCGACCACGGCCCCGAGGGCACCACCCTGCTCGACCATCGCCATCCTCCACCTCGCTGCCGCAACGGTAGGACGCGGGGCGTGGCGGGGCCGCCGATAGCCTCCCGGCCCGTCCACCGACCAGCACGAGGCAGCCGTGATCACGCTCACCGGCGTCGCGAAGGCCCACGGGGCCGAGCGCCTGTTCCGCGGTGTCGACCTGCACCTCGTGCCGGGCCGACGCGTGGCGCTCGTGGGCGGCAACGGCACCGGCAAGACCACCCTGCTCGAGATCGCGCTGGGCCTGCAGCAGCCCGACGAGGGCACGGTCGGCCGGTCCGGCGACGTGCGCATGGGCTACCTCCCCCAGGACCTCACCGAGACCGCCACCGGCACGGTGCTGGAGGAGACCCTGGCCGGCGCGGAGCAGGTGCAGGCGATCGCCGCGCGCCTGGCCGAGCTCGAGGAGCGTCTCGGCGCCGACCCCGACGACGCCGACCTCGAGGCCTACGGGCACCTGCAGGACCGCTTCGCCACCCTCGGCGGCTACACGGTCGAGGCCGACGCACACCGCATGCTGGCCGGGCTCGGCTTCGCCCCCGAGGACCACGGCCGGCCCGTGACGGACCTGTCCGGTGGCTGGCGGGTCCGCGTGGCCCTGGCCCGGTTGCTGCTCGGTCGCCCCGACGTCCTCGTGCTCGACGAGCCGACCAACCACCTCGACCTCGAATCGATCGCCTGGCTCGAGCAGGCGCTGGCCGCCTGGGACGGCGCGATCCTCTTCGTCAGCCACGACCGCGACTTCATCGACGCCGTCGCCGAGCGGGTCGTCGAGCTGGCGGCCGGCGAGGCCGTCGAGTACGTCGCCACGCCCGGACCGCTCGGCGCCTACGACCAGTTCGTCGAGCAGCGCGAGGAGCGGCTCGCCCAGCTGCGATCACAGAAGGCCACCCAGGACCGCCAGATCGCGGCCCAGGAGCAGTTCATCAACCGCTTCCGGGCCAAGGCGACCAAGGCCCGTGCGGTGCAGTCGCGGATCCGCGCGCTCGACAAGGTCGAGCGCATCGAGGTCCCCGACGACCGCCAGGTGGTGGCGCGGTTCGGGTTCCCCGACCCGCCACGGGCCGGGCGCGTCGTCGTCGAGTTCTCCGACGTCACGGTGGGCTACGACGACGACCCGGCGGTGCTGACGGGCGTGGACCTCGTGGTCGAGCGCGGCCGCAAGGTCGGCATCATCGGCCCCAACGGCGCCGGCAAGTCCACGCTGCTGCACCTGCTGACGGGCCGGTTGGACGCCCGGGAGGGCGAGGCCCGTCTCGGCCACAACGTGGAGGTCGCGACCTTCGCCCAGCACCAGGTGGACGTCCTGGACCTGTCCCGGACCGTGCTGGAGGAGTTCAGCGTCGTGCTGGGCGAGCAGCACCGCGGCCGCAACGTTCGCACCATGCTCGGGGCGTTCGGGTTCCCCGGCGACGCGGCGGACCGGCGCGTCGGGGACCTGTCGGGCGGCGAGCGGACGCGGCTCGCGCTGGCCCGCGCCATGGCCAACCCGGTCAACCTGCTGGTGCTCGACGAGCCGACCAACCACCTCGACATCCCGTCGCGGGACGTGCTCGTCGACGCGCTGCGTGCCTACCCGGGAACGGTCGTGCTGGTCACCCACGACCGCCACGTCATCCGCAGCGTGGCCGACATGGTCGTCGATGTCCGCGACGGGACGGTGGCCACCCACGACGGCTCGTACGAGGACCTGCTGGCCACCCGTCGGCACCGCGGCGAGCCGCCACCCGAACCCACGGCGGCGCCCTCGACGCTGGCGGCCGGGCGGGCGCGAGACGGCGAGGTGCGCGAGGACCGGGCCTCCCGCAAGCGCCACGAGGCCGAGCTGCGGCAGGCCCTGCGACGCGAGACCGGCCCGCTGCGGGACGAGGTCCGCCGCCTCGAGCAGGCGGTCACGGCCGCGGAGGGCGAGGTCGCCGAGCTCACCCGCCGCCTGGCCGACCCGGGCGTCTACGACGATCCCGAGCGGGCACGGGAGCTGGCCGAGGCGCACGGGCGGGCCAAGGACCGTGCCGCGGCGCTGATGGACGCGTGGGAGGAGCGGCAGGTGGCGCTCGAGGAGGCCGAGAGCCGGGTGCACGAACGGTTCGGCGCATGAGCGTCCGGGACGCCGACGCGTTCCCGCGGACCGACGAGGAGCTCCCGGCGTTCCTCGAGGACCTCGGCCTGTCCGGCATCGTCGACCTGCACGTGCACGCCATGCCCGAGCGGCTGCAGGAGGCCGTGTGGCGCTTCTTCGACCGGCTCGAGGACCCGCCGTGGCCCATCCGGTACCGCGAGGAGGCGGACGCGCGGCTCGACCACCTCGCACGCATCGGCGTGGAGCGGCACACGGCACTGGCCTATGCCCACCGGCCCGGCATGCTGGGCTGGCTCAACGACCACACGCTCGCGCTGGCCGACGCCCGCGAGGCCGTGGTCCCGACGTTCACGATCCACCCCGACCCGGACGTCGACGAGCAGACCGCCCGGGCGATCGCCCGCGGCGGGGCGGTGGTGAAGGTCCACACCCAGGTCGGCCGCTTCCACACGACCGACCCCCGACTCGACGGCGCCTGGCAGCAGATCGCCGCCGCGCGGCTGCCCATCGTGCTGCACGCCACCGCCGTGTACGGCGTCGACGGCGGGGACGAGTACTGCGGCATCGACACGGTGCGGGCCCTGCTGGACCGGCACCCGGACCTGTGCGTGATCGTCGCCCACCTCGGCATGCCCGACTACGCCGAGGCGGTCGCGCTCGCCCGCGAGGCGCCGCAGGTCCACCTCGACACGGCGATGACGCTGCACGACGGGCCGGTCAGCGAGCGCGTCCCGCCGGACGTCGTCGAGGCGCTGGGGGAGCTGTCGGACCGGGTGGTGTTCGGGTCCGACTACCCCTCGATCCCACACGAGTACGCGGTGCAGGTGCGAGCGCTCGCGCGGCTGGGCCTCGACGACGACGGCCTGCGGGCGCTGCTGGCCGGCAACGCCCGTCGGCTGCTGGCCGCCGTCGGTGGTTGACTGCGGCCTCCCGACGCCGACGGAACACAGGGACGGGTGACGTGACTCCACAGCTGCTCGCGGACGCGCCGAAGGTCGCGCTGCACGACCACCTCGACGGGGGGCTGCGCCCCGGGACGGTCCTGGAGCTCGCCGACGAGATCGGCCACGTCCTGCCGGCCGACGACCCCGACGCGCTCGCCGCGTGGTTCCACCGGGGCGCCGACCGCCGCGACCTCGTGGCCTACCTCGAGACGTTCGCGCACACCGTCGCGGTGATGCAGACCCCGGAACACCTCGAACGCGTCGCCTACGAGTCCGCCGTGGACCTCGCGGACGACGGCGTCGTCCACGCCGAGCTGCGCTTCGCGCCCGAGCTGAACACCGCCCACGGGCTGTCGCTGGACGACGTGCTCGAGGCGACCACCGCCGGGTTCGAGCGGGCGATGGCCGACCGGGACGTCGTCGTGCGCACCATCGTGGCGGCCATCCGGTCGGCGGACCACGCCGACGAGGCCGCCGCGGCGGCCGTGCGGTGGGCCGACCGCGGTGTCGTCGCCTTCGACCTCGCCGGCCCGGAGGCCGGGTACCCGCCCGCGCAGCACCTCGACGCCATCCGCACCGTGCAGCGGGCCGGCCTGTCCGTCACCCTGCACGCCGGCGAGGCGCACGGGCTGGGGTCCATCCGCGAGGCGGTGGAGGTCTGCGGCGCGGACCGCATCGGCCACGGGGTGCGGCTGGTCGACGACATCGCCTCCGACGGCGACGGCCGGCCCGTGCTGGGGGAGCTGGCCCGGGACGTGCGCGACCGCGGGGTGCCGCTGGAGACCTGCCCGTCGTCCAACCTGCACACCGGCGCGGTGGCGACGATGGCCGAGCACCCGGTCGACCGCTTCCTCGACCTCGGGTTCGCGGTGACCGTCAACACGGACAACCGCCTCATGAGCGACACCACGCACACGCGCGAGCTGCGCCGTTGCGTGGAGGCATTCGGCTGGGACGTCGCGCAGGTCGCCACCGTGCTGCGCACCGCCGCGGACGCGGCCTTCTGCACCGACGCCGAACGCGACCGGGTCCGGGCCCGCATCACCGCCTGGGAGGCGGCCGCGACGGGGTGAGCCCTCAGCGGTCCTCGACCGGCACGTAGTCGCGCTCGCGCTCGCCGACGTACAGCTGGCGGGGCCGGGCGATGGCCTGGGCCGGGTCGAGGATGTTCTCCTGCCACTGGGCCAGCCAGCCGGGGATGCGGCCGATCGCGAAGAGCACGGGGAACATCGTGGTGGGGAAGCCCATCGCCTGGTAGATGATCCCGGAGTAGAAGTCGACGTTCGGGTACAGCTTCCGGTCGACGAAGTAGTCGTCCTCGAGGGCGATCTTCTCGAGCTCGACGGCGATGTCGATCAGCGGGTTCTTGCCGGTGACCTCGAACACCTCGTGGGCGAGGCCGCGGATGACCTTCGCGCGCGGGTCGTAGTTCTTGTAGACGCGGTGGCCGAAGCCCATGAGGCGGAACTCGCCCTTCTTGGCGGCCTCGAGGTACTCGGGGATCTGGTCGACCGAGCCGATCTCCTGCAGC
>CAZDIF010000011.1:12370-18728 GCA_964505365.1 uncultured Actinomycetota bacterium | reverse complement strand
TTCGGGTCGCGCTGCCACTCCTTCGCGACCTTCACGCGCAGGTCGAGGTGCACCCGCGCTCCGAGCAGCGTCTGGAGTTCGGCTCGCGCGTCGGTCCCGGCGTCACGGAGGTTGGTGCCGCCCCGTCCGATGACGATGCCCTTCTGGGAGTCGCGTTCGACCAGCACCACCGCGTCCACCTCGAGCAGGTCGTCGCGGTCCTCGGACGGCCGGATGTCCTGGACCTCCACGGCGATGGAGTGGGGCACCTCCTCGTGGGCGCGTCGGATCAGCTTCTCGCGGATGATCTCGGCCGCCAGCTGGCGCTCGGGCTGGTCGGTGACCTCGCCGGTGCGGAACAGGCGCGGGCCCTCGGGCAGGGACGAGACCAGCACGTCCACGAGGACGTCCAGGTTGAACCCGTCCGTCGCCGAGGTCGGGACCACGTCGGCGCCCGGGAACCACTCCGACAGCGTCGCGACCTGCGGCAGCAGCCGCTTGCTCTGGCCGCGCACCCGGTCCTCCTTGTTCGCGGCCACGACGACTGGCGTGCCGACGGCCTGCAGCTCACGCGCGAGGAACTCGTCGCCGGGACCCACGCCGGCGTCGACGTCCACGAGGAGGCAGACGACGTCGACACCGGTCCACGTCTCGCGGACCAGGTCGTTGAGCCGGCGCGACAGCAGTGTGCGCGGCTTCGTCAGCCCGGGTGTGTCCAGGAACACCAGCTGCGCGTCCTCGCGGGTCAGCACGCCCCGGATGGCGTTGCGGGTCGTGCCGGGCACGTCGGTGACGATGGCGACCTTGGTGCCGAGCAGGGCGTTGAGCAGCGTGGACTTGCCCACGTTCGGGCGTCCGACGAGCGCGACCATGCCGGCGCGGTGGCCCTCGGGGAGCGGGTCGTCGAGTCCCTCGAGGAAGGCCGCGACGTCCAGTTCCTCACCGGGAGGTCCGCCGCTCACTGGCCCGCCTGGTTGAGCCGCATCGGGCCGAACGCCCGTGGCAGCAGCTCGCGGATCGTGGACCGGGTCGGGTGGCCACCGTCGCCCGAGCCGTACACGACCGCATCGGGCCCGAACTCGAAGATCACCTGCCGGCAGGCGCCGCACGGCGTCAGCGGGTCGGCCCCGTCGCCGACCACCGCGACGGCGATGACGGGGCCGCGCAGCCCGGACGCCGCCATCGTCCCGATGGCCACCCGCTCCGCGCACATCGTCAGGCCGTACGAGGCGTTCTCGACGTTGGCGCCCTCGACGACCTCGCCCTCGGCGGTGACGACGACGGCCCCGACGTGGAAGTGCGAGTAGGGCACGTAGGCACGCTGCCGGGCGGCGCGTGCACGCCGCAGCAGGTCGGCCTCGTCGAGGACGGGACGGTTGGCGGAGCTCGACGGTTTCACGGGGCCCTCGGCATGGCGGTCGTCCGGCAGGCTACGTCGTCACGGCCTCGTCGTCGCCGACGTCGGCGTGCACCAGGACCTTGGCGACACGACGTCCCTGGACCCGCTGCGCCTCGAAGCGGATGCCCTCGAGCTCGACGGTGTCGCCCACGGCCGGGACGCGCCCCAGCGCGCCCACGACCAGGCCGCCGACGGTGTCCCAGTCGTCGTCGGGCAGGTGGGCGCCGATCAGGGCGTTGAGGTCGTCGACCGGCAGCCGGGCGTCGATCGTCCACCCCCCGCTGTCGAGCACCTCGACCAGGGGGTCCTCGTGGTCGTGCTCGTCGACGATCTCGCCGACGATCTCCTCGAGGATGTCCTCGATCGTCACCAGGCCCGTGGTCGCCCCGTACTCGTCGACGACGATGGCGATGTGGACCGACTGGGCCTGCAGCTCGCGCAGCAGCCCGTCGATGGGCTTGGTCTCGGGGATGAACGTCGCCTCGCGGACGAGGTCCATCCACCCGGACTGGTCGGGCTGCAGGGCGACCCGCCGGAGCACGTCCTTGGCGTACACCACGCCGACGATGTGCTCGCGGTCCTCGCGGTGGACCGGCAGCCGGGAGTAGCCGTGGGTCACGATCGTGTTCACGACGTCGCGCAGGCCGGCGTCCGCCTCGACGGTGATCATGTCGGGGCGCGGGACCATGATCTCGCGTGCGATGGTGTCGCCGAGCTCGACGATCGAGCGGATCATCGCCCGCTCGTCCTCCTCGAGCTCGTCGTGGTCCTCCTCGTCCTCGTCCAGCACCTCATCGACGAGTTGGTCGGTCGGGAACGGCCCGGACGCCTCCGGCCGCACGCCGACGAGCGCCCGCCCCACGGAGACGACCACGCGGGCGAGCGGACCGACCACACCGACGACCCGACGCATGATCGGTGCCAGCCGGCGGCCGGTCCGGTCGAGGTGGCGCATCGCGGCGCTGCGGGGCCCGACCTCGGCCAACAGCAGCGACACGACGGCCACGACCACGCCGGCGGCCACCGCGCCCCAGCCATTCGTGGTCCAGGCCTGGGCCGCGAGCACGGCCAGCACGGTCGTGGCGACCCGCACGGTCACGGTCAGCACCAGTGCCACGTTCAGCGTGCTGCCCCGGTGCTCGAGCATCCAGACGAGGTCGCCGGCCCCGGGCTCGTCGTCGTCGATGGCCAGGGCTCGGACGAGGTCGAGCCGCTGCAGCACCGTCTCGGCCGCGCTGAGGACGCCGGCCACGCCCAGCAGGACGACGACGCCGACGACCAGCGCGACCGTGCCGGTCATGTGGCACCTGCTCGGTGGGCTGCGAGCAGGTCGTCGGTGAGGCCGAACATCTCGGCCTCACCGGCCGGGTCGGCGTGGTCCATGCCGAGCAGGTGCAGGAGCCCGTGGACGGTCAGCACCTGCAGCTCCTCGTGGGCCGACCGGGAGTACCTCGGCGCCTGTTCCGCGCACACGTCCGGGCACAGGATCACGTCACCGAGGATCGCTGGGGCGTCCGGCGGCACCTCCCCGGGTTCGTCGATGGGGAACGCCAGCACGTCGGTGGGGCCCTCCTTGCCCATGTGTTCCTGGTTCAGCGCGGCCATGGTCTGCTCGTCGACCAGCAGCAGCGAGACCTCCATGTCCTCGGGCACGCGTCGGTCCGCCAGGACGTGCCGGGTCAGCGCCAGCAGGTCCTCGGCGTCGACCTCGCGGGACTGTTCGTCGGACAGGAAGACGGCCACAGCGTCAGCTGCCCTCCCGGTCCGCGGCACGGCCGGGCCGGACCACGGGCTGGGACTCGGACTCGTGCCGCTCGTAGGCCTCGACGATCCGCTGCACGATCGCATGCCGCACCACGTCCCGGGCGTCGAGCTCGGAGAACGCCACGCCGTCGATGCCTCGCAGGATCTCGCGGACGACCCGCAGGCCGGACCGGGTGCCGCCGGGCAGGTCGACCTGGGAGATGTCGCCCGTGACGATGGCCCGCGACTCGAACCCGATCCGGGTGAGGAACATCTTCATCTGCTCGGGCGTGGTGTTCTGCGCCTCGTCCAGCACGATGAACGCGTTGTTCAGCGTGTTGTGCGTGACGAGGAAGTCCTCCGTCACGTACAGCGAGTCGGCAGCAGCGACCGCGATGCAGACCGTGTCGGCACGGCCGGCGGACTCGATCCGGTCGACGAACCGCATCGGTCGGCCGCCCCCCCGCTCCCGGTAGGTCACGAGCTTGCGCTCGAGGCGGAAGGGATCGACCTCGTCAGGCAGGCGAATGTCGATGACGTACGCGTCCGAGCGGTGCTCAACCGGTCGACCGTTGGCCCGCCCGGGGGCCCGCCCCTTCGCGGAACGGGTCCGCCAGTACGCGACACCGCCGAGGGACCGCACCAGGAACACCACGTCGTCGCGGAGCTGCGACGAGATGGTCGTGTACTGGATGCGACACGTCCGGCCGCGCTGTGTGACGGGGCCTCCGTCCGTGTCCAGCAGACCCTGGAGCAGCGCGACCCGCACGTCCACGCTGTTGTGGAGGTACGCCTCGGGAATGAACTTCGTCGCAGAGCGGGTCCCCCACAGGTCCAGCTCGCGCAGCAGTGCTGTGGCGGGGTTCTCGACGATGACGCTGCCCTGCCCGGCGTCCTCGCGGTTGAGCACGTAGTCGGGCCCGGACTTCCACCGGACGACGACGCCGTCGATCGCCTCGTCCAACGCGTCGGCCAGCTCGATGTCCTCGGTGGCGAACGACGGCGTCGTGGCGCCGGTGATGCAGCCGTCACCCAGGAGCAGCCCGAGCGCATACGGGTCCATGGGGACGTCCCGCTCGGCGAACGCGACCGGTGCGACCATCGGCAGTTCGAAGTTCCGATAGTGGGCAGTGCGCAACCGCCCGATCATGTCCGTGGTCTGCACCGTCCGTGGCGGCTTGCCGTACCGGCGGTCCCCTCGTGTCCAGACCGTCCACAGGTGCTCGCCGCAGGCGAGTGTCGACGCCCCGTCCTGGGACGTGACCCGATACACGTCCTTCTCGCCCTGGGGGTAGACGCCCACCACGGGGGTGGGCCGTCCATCGGACCCGATGACGAGATCGCCCGGGTGCAGCTCGCCGATCGGCACGAACCCGGTGGGGGTCGCCACGGGCGTGGAGACCGGTTGGGCCCTCCCACGCATGTACGCGAGGGGGGCGACCTCGATCGTGCCGCGGTCGACGTGGGCGATCAGCTCGTCGGCCTCCATCATGTCGTGGAGGGCGTCCCACAGCGGCTTGAGGTACGGGTCGATCTTCTCGTGGAGCGTCCCGGGCAGGAAGCCCAGCCGCTCCCCCGCCTCGACCGCCGGGCGGGTGAGGATCAGCCGGTTGACCTGCTTGGCCCGCAGTGCCTGCACGGCCGCGCCCATGGCCAGGTAGGTCTTGCCCGTGCCCGCCGGGCCGATCCCGAACACCACCGTGTTGTCGCGGATCGCGTCGAGGTAGTGCTTCTGGCCCAGGGTCTTCGGCCGGATCGTGCGGCCGCGGTGGGTCAGGAGGGCCTCCGACAGCACCTGCGACGCCCGCTCCGACGACTCGTCCCGGACCATCCGCTGGGACTGGCGGATGGTGGAGGCGTCGATGGCCTGGCCACGCGCCATGAGCTCGAGCAGTTCGTCGAACAGCTCGGCCGCGGCCTCCACCTCGTCGGCGTCACCGCTGATCGTGATCTCGTTGCCCCGGACGTGGATGGTCGCGTCGAAGGCCTGCTCGATCTGCTTCAGGAACTGGTCCTGCGGCCCGAGCAGGGCGACCATCGAGTACTCGCCCGGGACCTCGACCTTGTGTGACACATGGGGCATGGTGGGGACGGCATGGCCGCCGTCACCGGCCGGAGAGGTGCTCAAGGTGGGTCGGTCGCCATCGTCGGGGGCGAGGGTCGTGCTGCCGAGGATACCGAGGGGCAAGACCACCGGGCCGGCCGATGTGCGATCCTGTGGAGCCATCGAGCGGAGACGTCGACCATGGCCGACCTGCACCTGGACCCCCTCTCGGACCCGGTGGACGTGGGGGCGGAGGACGCTGCCCTGGTCGCCGAGGCTGCCGGCGACGGCCCGGCGGTCGTCTGCCTGCACGCCGGCGTCGCCGATCGGCGGTCCTTCCGGCCGCTGGCGCCCTTCCTCGACGACCTACAGCTGGTCGCCTACGACCGTCGGGGGTTCGGGGACACCCGCTACCAGCCCGGTCCCCACGACGAGCTGGCGGACCTCGGGGCCGTCCTGGACGCCTTCGAGGTGGACCGGGCGGTGCTGGTGGGCAACTCCCAGGGCGGCCGGATCGCGCTCGAGGCCGCGCTGGAGCTGCCGGAACGCGTCGCGGGCCTGGTCGTGGCCGCCCCCGCCTGGACCGGCGGCCCCTGGCCGGACGACCCGCCCGAGCTGGTCGAGCTGGGCGAACGGCTGCAGGCCGCCGAGACCGACGGCGACCTGCGGACCGTCAACCGGCTGGAGGCGCTGCTCTGGCTGGACGGGCCCGACGGGCCCGAGGGCCGGGTCGAGGGACCCGCACGGGAGCTGTTCCTCGACATGAACGGCCGGGCGCTGGAGGCGGCCGAGCCCGGCCCACACCACGACCACGGCGAGGTGTGGCCCCGCCTTGGCTCGATCCGGGTCCCGGTCACCGTGGTGCAGGGCACGCTGGACGAGCCCGGCGCCATGGTCGTGGCCCGCGCCGCCATGGACGAGCTCCCGGACGCGTCGCTGGAGATCCTCGAGGGGATCGCCCACCTCCCAACCCTCGAGGTCCCCGAGCGCTTCGCGGATGTCGTGCGCACCCTCGTCGACCGAACCCGCTGATCGGGACACCACCCCAGGTGGCCGAAAGCCGGTTGCTGCGGACATCGGCGCCAGATTCGGCCGAGATGTCCGCAGCAACGGTCAGCACGACGCGTGGTTCTCGGGGGAGGTGTCCTGACCGGCGAGCGCCACCTCGCGCGGGTCCGGGGCGAGCAGGGTGA
>CAZDIF010000011.1:3678-12270 GCA_964505365.1 uncultured Actinomycetota bacterium | reverse complement strand
GAGGTGTCCTGACCGGCGAGCGCCACCTCGCGCGGGTCCGGGGCGAGCAGGGTGACGACGAACGTGTTGCCGCGATCGTCGTCCGTGGAGAGGCGCAGGTCCCCGCCGTGTCGGCGCGCGAGCGCACGGGCGATGGACAGCCCGAGTCCGGCGCCGCCGGTGGCACGGGTGAGGTGGTGGCCCACGCGATAGAAGCGGTCGAAGATCCGTTCGTGCTCCTCGGGCGGGATGGGATCGCCGTGGTCGCGGACCCGGATCTGCACGCTGTCGCCGATCGCTTCGGCCTCGACCCGCACGGTGTCGGTGGTGTAGCGCAGCGCATTGCTGACGAGGGCGCGCACGATCCGCTCGAGCGCATCGCGGGTCACGCGCGCGAAGACCGCAGGCACCAGCACCTCGACCCGGGAGCGGTCGTCCTCCTCCTGGGCTCGGACGACGTGCTCGATGACGGCATCGAGCCGGCACACCTCGACGCCCGGGGTGACACTGGTCGGTTCGACGCCCCCGGCGAGGAGCAGGTCGTCCACGAGCTGTTCCAGCCGTCCGACCTGGTTCTCCATCGCCTCGAGCATCCGGTCACGCTGGTCGTCCTCCACGTCCTCGTGGCGGTCCCGGAGCAGCCGGACGAACCCCTTCAGCGGTGTCAGCGGCGTCCGCAGTTCGTGCGAGACGGTCCCGAGGAAGTCCTCCTTGAGGAGCTCGAGCTCCCGCTGCCCCGTGACGTCGCGAACCACGAGGACCGTCCCCTCGCTGTCTCCCCCGTCGCGGACCACCGGCGCCAGCGTGCAGTCGATCCACCGCCAGCCCCGTTGCCGGTGCTCGACCTGCAGGGGGATCGACTGGTCGATCCGTGACCCCGCCAGCGCCGCGTTGACGACATGGGCCTCGTTGGGCCCGAGGTCGCTGTCCTCGACGTCGCGAAGCCGCAGGACCTCCCACCATCGATGGTCCAGCGCCTCGTCCGTCGAGATCCCGGTCAGGCGTGCCATCGCCGGGTTCCAGACCCGCACCGTGCCGTCCCGGCCCAACAGCGCGACCCCGTCCGATGCGGCGGTGAGCACCTCGCCGAGCTTGGTGGACTCTGCCTCGTACCGGGTCCGTTCCTCCTCCACGGCGACGAGGAGCCGGATGTTGTCGAGTGCGACGGCGGCCTCGGTGGCCATGGCGGCCAGCAGCGTGACGTCCGTCTCGCCCCACGGCTCCAGTCCCCGACGGCCGAAGACCGTGAGCACGCCGATGGTCGTCCCCGCGCGAACGAGTGGCGCGGTGATCGCGATGCCACCGACCTCCCCGTCCATGCCGATGATCGGCTCCTCGACCCGGACGAGGGAGGCGGGCTGGCCGGTCGCCAGCATCTCACGGGCCACCGCCGAGGCGTCGACCGGGGAGGTGATGACCGCCTGCCCCTCCACGACGAGGTGGCGGACGAGGTCGTCCGGCGGGCCGGCGACCAGCTCGACCCCGCTGGCGCGGAACAGTTCGCCGATCCGGGCCAGGGACGTCGTGAGGGGGGCGGGGCTGGTCGCGGCGTCGAGGAGGGACCGTGTCACGCCGTGCAGGGCCTCGGTCCGTCGACGCTCGTCGAGGGCCTTCGCGTGGCCTCGGAAGCCCAGGTACAGCCCGAGCATCAGCGCCGCGCCGAGCAGGCCGAGCCGCGCGTCGTCGGCGACCAGGTTGGCCAGCACGAGCCCGAAGGCGGTGTTGCCTGCCGCGGTCATCAGGTTCAGTCGCCACTCCTGGAACGCCTCACGCAGGGGTGCGTGCTCGAGGATGCGCCACAGGTTCGCCATGACCAGGCCGCTGACCAGGTCCACGACGACCCGTGCGAGCAGCACGGCGACGAGCGCCTGCGGACGCAGGATGCTCCCGGGCGTGGCCAGCGCATGGAAGGTGAGCGTCGCGGCCGACGCCCACAGCCCCAGCTGCCCGGCGTTGAACAGGACCTTCGTGGCGTCGCGGCTGATGATCAGGTGCCCGACCAGCCCTGCCGCGACGACCGTCGCCGGGATCACGCCGGCCGGCAGGACGAACAGCATGGCGATGAAGACGCCGTCCTCCAGCGTGAACCCGTGGATGCCGGCGCTGCGGTGGAACCGCAACGGCAACGCCGAGGCCGCGGCCGCGGTGACGGCCAGCACCGCAAGCCGCCCCGCGTCCACTCCCGCGGTCGGCAGCAGCACCGCCACGGCCACCACGGCCAGCACGCCCCCCAGGGCCACGAGAGCGACATAGCGGCCGAGCCGTCCCGGCCGCGGCGACGTGCTCATGGTTTGGGGGACAGCCGGGTCACGACCACTCGTCCGCGTACCACTTGGAGGCGTACCACTTCGACGCGTACCACTTGGAGGCGTACCAGTCGTTCTCGTACCACTTGGACGCGTACCACTTGGACGCGGTCCACTCGGTCGTGGTGTAGTCCAGTGCCGAGAAGAGCAGGTCCTGGGCGGTCGCCTCGCCCTCCAGGAGCAGGAGGATCGTGCCGAGGAGCTCGTCCGGCTTCTCGATCTCGATCTGCAGCGACCCGCGGTCGTCCTCCAGGGTCCCCAGGCCGGTGCTGCGGCTGACGTCCTGGTTGGCTGCCGGCGGCGACTGCAGGGCGGCGGCCGCGGCGACATCGAGTGCACCGTGCCCGTCGACGTTGCGGTCGCCCACCGGGCCGGGGGCGGCGCTCGCCGTGATCGCGCCCTTGATCTGGTCAGGCGTCCAGTCGGGATGGGCCTGCCGCAGCAGCGCGACGGCGCCGGAGGTCAGGGCGGCGGCGAACGACGTGCCGCTGCCCCGCATGTAGTCGGTCCCGACATGGGCCTCCGGGAAGTTGACGTCGGCGTACGAGCCGGGGGCCTTCGTCCCCACCAGGTGCGAGCCCGGGGCGACGATGTCCGGCTTGACGATGCCGTCGGCGATCGAGGGGCCACGCGAGGAGTAGGCCGCGACCGTGTCGTCGTGGCGCGGGAGGGTGCCCTCGGAGTCGGTCGCGCCCACGGTGATCACGAGCGGGTCGTCGGCGGGCTTCGGGATCCGTCCCGGGCCGTCCTCACCGTGGTTGCCACCGGACACGACCACGACGATGCCGGCATCCCAGGCCCGCTCGACGGCGTAGTTGAGGGGGCTGAGGGCCTGCGGCTGGGTGGAGTCGGTCCCGAGGGAGAGGTTGAGGACGCCGATGTCGTACTCGTCACGGAACGACACGACGTACTGGATGGCCGCCAGGACGTGGCTGATGTCGGAGGCGCCGGTGCGACCGGCGATCTTGACGGGGACCACGTGCGCGCCGGGGGCGACGCCGGCGTGCTTGCCCTTGGAGGCCGTGCCGTCACCGGCCGCGATCCCGGCGAGGAACGTGCCGTGCCCGTACTGGTCGACGTGGTCGCCGTCGCCCGAGAGGTCGAGGGCGCCCACGATCCGCCCCTCGAGGTCGGCGACCTCGGTGACGCCCGTGTCGATGACGGCGATCCCCACGCCCGTGCCGTCGATCCCGTCCTTGTGGAGGTCATCGGCACCGACCGTCTCGACGTATGCCGAATCCTCCACCGGGTCCTCGGCCGTGGACTCGTGGTGCAGTCCGACGGGCTCGTCCGGCGTCACCACCAGGCCCGGCGTGGCCTCCAGCGTGGACAGCCCCGCGGGCGTCACCCGCGCCGAGAAGCCGTCGACGATCGGCAGGGGCAGCAGTACCGACCCTCCGGTGCGCACCACGATGTCGCGGGCATGGTCGATCCCGGCACCGACGGTGCGGACGACCACGTCGACGGTCCTCGTGACCGCGTCGTGGGTCGTGGCGGGTCCGGACGTGGTGGTAACCCCCGCCAACGGCACAGCGAGGGCCAGGGCAACGAGGCTCGTGCCCAGGCGACGCGTGATGGTGAGGCGGGCACTGGCGTGCGCACCGCTCATGCTTGCCCCCTATTCGGTTGTCGGACACCGAAGCCTTCAGCACCCGACCGAGTGCCGCAACGACCCGTTCGGGTCATCAGCGACCGGCCTGTGGGACTAGTCCGGCACGCCCCCAGCCGGTCGGAGCCGGCCCGTCGCGGCCAGGGCGATGGACGCCAGCACGGTGGCCGCGTGCTCGGTGCGCAGGACCGTGGGGCCGAGCCCGACCGGCGTGGCACCGGCATCCACGAGCGCGGCGACCTCCTCGTGGGTCCAGCCGCCCTCGGGGCCGACGGCGAGGACGACCTCGTCCATCGGGCCGACCGACTGGACGGCCGCGAGGGGATCGGCAGCCTCCCCGACGTGGGCGACGAGGCACGGTCGGCCGCCCAGCGACGCCGCCAGGTCACCGATGTCCGCCGGCCCGTCGAGCGACGGCAGCCACGGGCGCCGGGCCTGCTCGCAGGCAGCCGTGGCGACGGACCGCCACCGCTCGTGGGCCTTCGCCGCCTTGCCGGTGAGGTCGACGACCGTGCGATCGCTGGTGGTGGCCACGATCCGGTCGACACCGAGCTCGGTGAGCACGCGGACGACGTCGTCGTGCTTGCGGCCCTTGCCGAGCGCCTGCCACACCGTGATGGCCGGTCGGGGTCGCTCGACGACCGTCCCCTCCGAGCCGACCTCCAGCTGCTGGCCGATGAACCGGGCGTCCACGACGGTGCCGGCACCGTCGCAGGCGACCACCGCCGCGCCGTCCCGCAGCCGCAGGACCCGGGCGAGGTGGTGGACCGCGCCGTCGGGCAGCGCGACCCGCTGCCCCGGCCCGCACCCGTCCATCGTGCCGGGCGGCACCAGCACGAACGGGTGCGGCATCAGCGGAAGGCGCGCTTGAGGCGGTCGAACAGGCCGGCCGCCCCGGGGGCATCTTCACCCCGGAGCTTGGCGAGCTGTTCGAGCAGTTCCCGCTGCTCGCCGTCGACGTCGCGCGGCACCTCGACGCGCACGAGGAGCTTGAGGTCACCGCGGCCCCCGCCGCCGGTGCCGGGCAGCCCGGCCCGTTTCACCGTCAGGACGTCCCCGGGCTGGGTGCCGGCGGGCACGTCGACCTCGGCGTCGCCCTCGAGGGTGGGCACGCTGATGTGGGCGCCCAGCGTGGCCTGGGTGAACGGGACGCGCAGCTCGCCGACCAGCGTGCGGCCGTCACGCTCGAACAGCTCGTGCTCGAGCACGTGGACCTCGACGAGCAGGTCGCCGGACGGGGCGCCGTGCACGCCGGCCTCGCCGCCTCCGGCCACGCGCAGGCGGTCGCCCGTGTCGACGCCGGGAGGCACGTCCACGGTGACCGTGCGGCTGGACAGCGAACGCCCGTCACCACCGCACTCGAGGCACGGGTCGGCGACCCGCAGGCCGGTGCCCTCGCAGTCGGGGCACGGGCTGGCGGTGGCGAGCTGGCCGAAGGCCGTGCGGACGACACGCTGGACCTGGCCACGGCCGGCGCAGGTGGAGCACGACGTCGGGCCGGAGCCGCTGGAGGACCCGGACCCGCCGCAGGACTCGCAGGTGGTCTGCACCTCGACCGGCACGGCCTTCTGGACGCCGTGGAGGACCTCGTCGAGGGTCAGCTCCACGGGCACGAGGACGTGCCGGCCGGTCTGTGCGCGACGGCGCGACTGGCCCCCGGCGTCGCTGAAGGCCGACCCGAAGAAGGCATCGATCACGTCGCCGATGCCACCGAATCCGGCGGCACCGAACCCGAACGGGTCGCCGGCGCCGCGCGTGGCGTGGGTGCCGTCGTCGCCGTAGCGGTCGTAGCGCGCGCGCTTCTGCGGGTCGCCGAGGACGGCGTAGGCGGCCTGGACGGCCTTGAAGCGCTCCTCGTCGCCGCCGGCGTCGGGATGCAGCTCCCGGGCGCGCCGGCGGTACGCCTTCTTGATGTCCTCCTGCGACGCGTTCGCGGGCACGCCGAGCAGGTCGTAGAGGTCAGCCATGGTGTGGGTTCACTCGGACAGGTCGGTGAGCGTGGCCTCGAGCTGCTGCGCGACGGCGCGCACCGTCGCCAGCACGGAGGCGTAGTCCATGCGCGTGGGGCCCAGCACCCCGAGGGCGCCGGCCGTGACCAGCTGGTAGCGCTGGGCGACCAGCGAGGCGGACCGCAGGTCCTCGACCTCGTTCTCGCTGCCGATCCGGACGGCCGGGCCGCCCTCGACGGTCGTGGCGTCGAGGACCCGGGCGAGCGTCGACTGCTCCTCGAGCAGCGACAGCACGCGGGAGAGGTCGTCGCGCTCGAACGAGCCCTCGTCGGCCAGGGCCGCGCGGCCGGACACGAAGATGCGGTGCAGCGTCTCCTCGGTCATCGAGGTGGCCGTGGCCTCCCGGACGGCAGCCAGCACATCGCGCAGCTCCGGTGGGGCCTGGTCGACGAGGCCGGCGACGGCGTCGTGGACCTCGCCGAGGCGGCGACCACGGACCTGCTCGGCCAGCACCGTGCGCACCCGCTCGAGGTCCGACTCGGCGACGGGCTCGGCCAGCTCCAGCACGCGCTTGGAGACGCGGCCAGTGTCGGCGACGAGCAGCAGCAGGGCCGACTGCGAGGTGAGGCTGACCAGCTCGATGAGCTTGAGCCGTGACGCGTTGATGGCCGGGGCGATGACCAGCGAGACCAGGCGCGTGAGCTGGGACAGGACGGCCGTGGTGCGGGTCAGCAGGTCGTCGACGTCGTAGGCACTGGACAGCAGCCCGCCGATCAGCTCCTCCTGCTGCCCGTCGACACGGGCCGGCGGGTTCAGGCCGCCGAGGTCCTCGACGAAGACCCGGTACCCGCGGTCGGTGGGGATCCGGCCAGCGGAGGTGTGGGGCTGCTGGATCAGGCCGAGCTCCTCGAGCACGACCATGTCGTTGCGGACCGTGGCGGCCGACACGTCGAGGGACGCGACGTCGACGACGCGGCTGGACCCCACCGGCTGGCCCGTGGCGATGTGCTCGGTCACGATGGCGTGCAGGATCAGCCGTTTGCGCTCGTCGAGCGCATCGGCGTCCGGCAGCGGGCCGTCGAGCACCTCGACCATGACCGGCGGGCCTCCTCGCGACGTCGTGGGCAGTGCGTCCTGGTGTCGGCCAGCGTACCGAGCAGGGCCATCCAGCCGGCCCCGAGACGACGCGGCCCCGACCGTTCGCCTACCGTCCGACGGTGACGACACGAAGGGAGTCGCGCGATGGCAACACCACCGAGCACCGGTGGGTCCGAGCGTCCGACGGCGATGCTCGTCAAGGACATCGTCGGCGGCACGCAGTCCCTGGTCCGCCAGGAGCTGGCGCTCGCCCGCCTCGAGATGATGGAAGGCCTGCAGGCCAAGGGACAGGCCGCCGGCGCGGCCGGCGCGGCCGGCATGCTGGGCCTGTACGTACTGGGCTTCCTCGGCCTCGCCGGCGGTGCCGCGCTCGGCCAGGTCATGGCCACCTGGCTCGCCTGGCTCATCGTGGCCGGCGTGTTCCTGCTGCTCCTCGTGATCCTTCTGCTGTTCGCGAAGGGCCGCAGCGGGAAGGCCTCCCTGTCCCCCGACCGCACCAAGGCTCGACTCCAGGAGGACGTGGCATGGGCCAAGACGCTGATTCGACGCTGAGGGAGATCGCCGAGACCCGGGCCGCGCTCGAGCGCGACGTCGACGCGCTGTTCGGCCGGTTGCCCGAACCGGACGTGCTGGCCGCGAAGGCGAAGACCTACGGGCTCGCGGCCGGCGGCGCCGCCGCCACGGTCGGCGTGGTCGCCCTGCGCGTGAAGAAGCGGGGCGAGCTGAAGGCCCGCCGGATGGACGCCCGGATCAACGCCGAGGAGCTGGCACGTGCGTTCTCGCCGTACGCGCCGGAGGGCTCACCGGCGGCCGACGATGCTGCGGCGGACGACGACGGTGGTGGCCACACCGGCCTGCTCCTGCTGCTGGTGACGATCGTGGCCGTCGCACTGACGGCGGTCGCCCGCCAGCGCAGCGGGGACTGACGGCCGACCGTGCGGCTCGCCGACGTCGCCGCGGCCTGGGAGCGGGTCGGCGCGACCCGGTCCCGGTCGGAGAAGACCGCCGTGCTCGCCGACCTGCTGCGCCGGCTCGACGCCGACGAACGCGTGGCGGGCACGGCGATGCTCGCCGGCGAGCCGCGACAGGGCCGCATCGGCGTCGGCTGGCGCACGCTGGCCGACCTCGACGTTGACTCGGCCGACGAGCCGAAGCTGACCGTCCGCGACGTCGACGAGGCGCTCGACGCCATCGCCGCCGAGTCCGGCACCGGATCGCAACAGCGCCGGTTCGACCGGCTCACCGACCTGTTCGGGCGGGCGACCGCCACCGAGCAGGCGTACCTGCGTGGCCTGCTGCTGGGCGAGCTGCGGCAGGGGGCCCTCGAGGGCGTGGTGCTGGCGGCCGTCGCCGACGCCGCGGACGTCGACCTCGCCCGGGTGCGACGGGCGGCGATGCTCACCGGCGACGTGACCGCGGCCGCCGTCGTGGCGATGCGCGACGGGGTGGACGGACTGGACGCCGTGCGGCTGGAGGTCGGTCGCCCGGTGCAGCCAATGCTCGCCCAGTCGGCGCCGGACGTCACCGAGGCGCTGGCCCGCACGGGCGCGGCGGCGGTGGAGACCAAGCTCGACGGCATGCGCATCCAGGTCCACCGGTCCGGCGACGACGTCCGCGTGGTCACCCGCAGCCTGCGTGACGTGACCGGCGA
>CAZDIF010000011.1:0-3578 GCA_964505365.1 uncultured Actinomycetota bacterium | reverse complement strand
GGGTGCACACCGAGGACCCGGCGGTGGCGCACGACCACCTCGTCGCCGCACTCGCCGCCGGGCACGAGGGCGTGGTCGTCAAGTCGCTGGATGCCCCCTACGAGGCCGGCCGACGGGGCGCCAGCTGGGTCAAGGTCAAGGTGGCCCACACCCTCGACCTGGTCGTGCTGGCGGCCGAGTGGGGGTCCGGACGCCGACGCGGCTGGCTGTCGAACCTGCACCTCGGCGCACTCGACGCCGACTCCGGCGAGTTCGTGATGCTCGGCAAGACCTTCAAGGGGCTGACGGACGAGCTGCTCGAATGGCAGACCGACGAGCTGCTGGCCCGCGAGACCCGCCGGGAGGGCCACGTCGTGCACGTGCGTCCCGAGCTGGTCGTCGAGATCGCCTTCGACGGCGTGCAGCGCTCCACCCGCTACCCGGGCGGGATGGCCCTGCGGTTCGCCCGGGTGAAGCGCTACCGGCCGGACAAGCGGGCTGACGAGGCCGACACCGTCGAGACCGTGCGGGCCATCCACCGCGGCGAACTCGGCCCAAGGGTCGAACCACCCGCCTGACGGCGGACGAAGGGGCACATTCCGCCCGTTCACTGTCCGAACGGACGGGCCGCCACCAGTGGGGGGTCGCGTGCCACCCCTGTTACCCTTGTGACCACGCGATGCGCCGTGGTGCCGCGCCGTCCCGATGGCAGCGTGTTCGACACCCGGCCGACGAGCGCTCACCGAGGAGGTGATCACGCGACCGGCCCCACAACCGACCGGGCCCGTCGTCCGTCGTGAAGCCACGACCCTCCTCCTCCCAGCCCGTCGCGTCCCGGAACACCCAGGCAGGCACCCGAGCGGACGCCCAGGATGGCAGCCTCGTCCTGCGGCCGACACGCCTGGGTGACGGCGCCGCCATGTGGCAGTTCATCAAGGACCACGGCGGCCTCGAGCTCAACACCGCGTACGCCTACCTCGTCCTGGCCGACGACTTCACCGACACGTGCGTCGTGGCCGAGGACGGTGGGGTGCTCGCGGGGTTCGTGCTCGGGTACCGGCCCCCGACCCACCCGGACGCCCTGTTCGTCTGGCAGGTTGGCGTGGCGCCCTCCCACCGTGGGCAGGGCCTGGCGCGTCGCATGATCCTCGAGCTGCTCGACCGCAACGCACCCGATGTGCGCTGGCTCGAGTCGACCGTCACGCCGTCGAACACGGCGTCGCGGCGCCTCTTCCGGTCGATCGCCGAGGCACGTGGCACGAACTGCGACGTGTCCGAGTACCTCACCGAGGATCACTTCCCCGAGAGGGGCCACGAAGCCGAAGAG
The DNA here is from genome assembly GCA_964505365.1 of uncultured Actinomycetota bacterium. Lineage (GTDB taxonomy): Bacteria > Actinomycetota > Nitriliruptoria > Nitriliruptorales > Nitriliruptoraceae > CAWCLK01. The sequence continues at coordinate 2,272 of CAZDIF010000011.1, read as the reverse complement.
CGCTTCCGCATCGGTCCACTCGCGAACTGACCCGTCGTCACGCGACGACCCGTGACAGGGCCGGCCCGCCCTGTGCCGACGACCCGTCGGCGAACATCCGTCACCGATCAACAAGGGCACACGAACCCATGCAGACGATCAATCGTCTCGAATCCGAAGTCCGTTCCTACGTGCGCAACTGGCCCACCGTCTTCTCCCGGGCCGCTGGCCACCTGCTCGTCGACGAGGACGGCCGGGAGTTCATCGACTTCTTCGCCGGCGCCGGCGTGGTGAACTACGGCCACAACAACCCGACCATCCGCCGGGCGCTGCTCGACTACCTCGACAGCGACCGGATCGTCCACTCGCTGGACATGGCCACCGAGGCCAAGCGCGACTTCCTCACCACCTTCGAGGAGGTCGTCCTCAAGCCCCGGGGGCTCGACCACAAGGTCATGTTCCCGGGCCCGACCGGCACCAACGCCGTCGAGGCGGCGCTGAAGCTGGCCCGCAAGGTCACCGGCCGTGACCACGTCATCGGCTTCACGAACGCCTTCCACGGCATGACGCTCGGCGCGCTCGGCGTGTCCGGCAACTCGATGAAGCGCTCCGGCGCCGGCACGCAGCTGTCCGGCACCTCCAACCTGCCGTTCGACGACTACTTCGCGGGTGGCCAGGACACCACCGAGTACCTCGACCAGATGCTCGAGGACTCCGGTTCGGGGGTCGACAAGCCCGCCGCCGTGATCGTCGAGACCATCCAGGCCGAGGGCGGCGTCAACGTCGCCTCCGCCGAGTGGCTGCGCAAGCTGCAGGACGTGTGCCGCCGGCACGACGTCCTGCTGATCGTCGACGACATCCAGGTCGGCTGCGGCCGTACCGGGAAGTTCTTCTCCTTCGAGGAGGCCGGGATCGTCCCGGACATCATCACGCTGTCGAAGTCGCTGTCGGGCTACGGGCTGCCGTTCGCGGTCACCCTCATGCGCCCGGACCTCGACGAGTGGCTGCCCGGCGAGCACAACGGCACCTTCCGCGGCTTCAACCCCGCGATGGTCACCGCCGTGGCGGCCATGAACGCCTACTGGCGCGACGACCAGCTGACCCAGGAGGTCGATCGCAAGGCCGACCACCTCGTCCGGGCACTGCAGGCGCTCGCCGGGGCCTACCCGGAGCTCGAGGCCAGCCAGCGTGGCCGCGGGCTCATCCAGGGCCTCGAGTGCCGCGATGACATCGCCGGCAAGATCTCGAAGGAGGCCTTCAACCACGGGCTGATCATCGAGACCTCCGGTGCCGAGTCCGAGGTCCTGAAGTTCCTGCCGCCGCTCGTCATCGACGAGTCGGCGCTGGTCGAGGGCCTGGACCTGGTCGAGGAGTCGATCGCCGCCGTGCTGGGCGTCGACAACCGCCACGCCCTGGACGAGCTCGCCGCCCCCACGGCCTGACCAGCCCCATCCACGAACACACGCAACCTGACATCTCGGGAGGTGTGACGAACACTCCATGATCCTCAACGGACACGACCAGTACCCGTCGCGCAAGAGCAACGAGGTCACGATGATCGAGCGGCACGACCCCGTCGTGCACGGCACCGCCGACGACGGGCCGCTCGACAAGGCCGAGCTCGAGGAGTTCAACGAACGCGGCTTCATCCAGCTCGAGAACGTCTTCTCGATGGACGAGGTCCGTGCGATCCAGGACGACCTCGATCGCATGTCCTCCGAGGACGAGGTGCGGGCCGACGAGGCCTGCATCGTCGAGCCGGACAGCAACGAGGTGCGCTCGATCTTCTTCGTCTCGAAGTTCTCGGACCTGCTCGCGCGCGTCCTGCGCGACCGCCGCGTCGCCAACGTCGCCCGGCAGCTGCTCGGCTCCGACGTGTACCTGCACCAGTCCCGGATCAACTACAAGCCGGGGTTCGTGGGCAACGCCTTCGAGTGGCACTCGGACTTCGAGACGTGGCACGTCGAGGACGGCATGCCCACGCCACGGGCGGTCAGCGCGTCCATCGCGCTGACGGACAACCACGAGCAGAACGGGCCGCTGCTGATCATGCCCGGGTCCCACTGGACCTACGTGACCTGCGTGGGCGAGACCCCCGAGGACCACTACAAGGAGTCGCTGCAGCGCCAGCGCTTCGGGATCCCGGACGAGAAGTCCCTGACGATCCTGGCCGAGCGGCACGGCATCGAGTCGTGCAAGGGCCTGGCGGGCTCGGTGGTCTTCTTCGACTCCAACTGCATGCACGGCTCCAACGGCAACATCACGCCGTACCCGCGATCCAACGTGTTCGCGG
>CAZDIF010000010.1:4694-18808 GCA_964505365.1 uncultured Actinomycetota bacterium | reverse complement strand
GGAACACCAGCGGGATGCCGCGCTGGTTGCACAGCTCGATGAAGTGGGCGCCCTTCAGGGCGGACTCGCTGAACAGGATCCCGTTGTTCGCGACGATCCCGACCGGGTAGCCGTGGATGCGGGCGAACCCGGTGACCAGTGTGTCGCCGTACAGGGCCTTGAACTCGTGGAAGCGCGACCCGTCCACGATCCGGGCGATGACCTCGCGCACGTCGAACGGCTGGCGGGCGTCGGTGGGCACGATCCCGTACAGCTCGGCCGGGTCGTGGGCCGGCTCCTCCGGCAGCGCCACGTCCACCGGCGGCACGGGTCGAACCCTCTGCAGGTTGGCGACCGCGTCGCGGGCCAGCTGCAGGGCGTGGCGGTCGTCCACGGCGAGGTGGTCGACCACGCCGGAGGTGCGCGCGTGCAGGTCGCCGCCGCCCAGTTCCTCGGCGGTGACGACCTCGCCGGTGGCGGCCTTCACCAGCGGCGGGCCGCCGAGGAAGATCGTGCCCTGGTCCTTGACGATGATCGTCTCGTCGCTCATCGCGGGGACGTACGCACCACCGGCGGTGCACGAGCCCATCACCACCGCGATCTGCGGCACGGCCATGCCCGACAGCTGGGCCTGGTTGTAGAAGATGCGGCCGAAGTGGTCGCGGTCGGGGAACACCTGGTCCTGCTCGGGCAGGTACGCCCCGCCGGAGTCCACGAGGTAGATGCACGGCAGGTGGTTGTCGCGGGCGACCTCCTGGGCCCGGAGGTGCTTCTTCACCGTGACGGGGAAGTACGTTCCGCCCTTCACGGTCGCGTCGTTGGCGACGATCACGCAGGTGGTGCCGGACACCTGGCCCACGCCGGTGATGATCCCGGCGCCGGGAGCGTCCCCGTCGTACATGCCGTGGGCAGCCATGGGCGACAGCTCGAGGAACGGCGTGCCGGGATCGAGCAGCGCCTCGACCCGGTCGCGGGGAAGCAGCTTGCCGCGCTCGACGTGTCGCGTGCGGGACCGTTCGGGCCCGCCGAGGGCAGTCGTCGCCAGCTGGGCCTGCAGGTCCTCGGCCAGGGCCCGGTGGTGGTCGGCGTTGGTCCGGAAGGCGTCACTGGTCGGTGCGATCGACGACGGCAGCCGCGGCCCGTCGATCCGGTCGGCGGTCGTCGTGCCCGTGGTGGCCATGGTCGTCCTCACAGGCCCAGGTCGCGGCTGATCAGCATGCGCTGGACCTCGCTGGTGCCCTCGCCGATCTCGAGGATCTTGCAGTCCTGGTAGAAGCGCCCGACGCGGGTCTCGGTGGTGAAGCCCATGCCGCCGAACACCTGGGTGGCCTGCCGGGCGGCGGTGACGGCCTGCTCGGACGAGTACAGCTTCGCGATGGCGGCCTCCTTCTTGTACGGCAGGCCCTGCTGCTTGCGCCAGGCGGCGTTCCAGTACATGAACCGGGCGGTCTGGGCCGCGACCTCCATGTCGGCGATCTTGAACGCGATGGCCTGGTGCTTGCCGATGGGCTTGCCGAAGGCCTCGCGCTCGTTGGCGTAGCGGGTGCACTCGTCGACGCAGCCCTGGATGAGCCCGACCGCCAGCGCGGAGATCGCGATGCGCCCGTCGTCGAGCGTGTAGAGGAACTGCTTCATCCCGGCGCCGCGCTCCCCCAGCGTGTTGGCGACCGGCACGCGGACATCGTCGAAGAACAGCTCGCGGGTGTCGGAGTGGTGCCAGCCGACCTTGCGGTACGGGGGCGCGATCGTCAGCCCGGGCGTGTCGACCGGCACGATGATGGAGGTCATCTCCTTCTCGCCGGTCCACGCGGTGATCGTCACGACCGACGACATGTCGGTGCCGACGTTGGTGATGAACGCCTTGGAGCCGTTGATCACCCACTCGTCGCCGTCCTGCACGGCCCTCGTGCGGGCCGTGCCGACGTTGTCCGACCCGCCGTGCGGCTCGGTCAGGCCGAACCCGGCGATCTTCTCGCCGCGGCAGAGCTCGGGCAGCCAGCGCTGCTTCTGCTCCTCGTTGCCGAACTGGTGGATCGGCACCGCGCCCAGCCCGACGCCGGCCTCCAGCGTGATGCCCAGCGACTGGTCCACGCGGCCGAGCTCCTCGATCGCGAGACACAGCGTGAGGAAGTCCCCGCCCATGCCGCCCCACTCCTCCTCGAACGGGAGGCCGAACAGCCCGAGCTCGCCCATCTGCTTGACGATCTCGGTGGGGAACTCGCCGGCGTTGGCCAGCTCGTCGGCGACCGGGTCGATCACGGTGTCCGCGAAGTCCTTGACGACCTTGCGGAACTCCTCCTGCTCGGGCGTGAGGGCGAACGACAGCGACATCTCGGTGGGCTCCCGGGTCGTGGGCTGGCGGTGGGCACGCCGTGACCGCGCTTCCGCGGAAACGACGGGTCAGGATGCGGTGTTAGTGAACACTAACTAACGACGACTGTCCAGTGACGTGGTGTCCAGTGGGTCGGTCATGGTGATGGGTCATGCGGTCAGTGCGGCATGGGCCATGCGCGCCAGGGCCTCCCGAGCGGCCGGGCCATGGGCGGCGGTGTCGAGGTGGGGGGTCGAGTTGAGCAGGCCGAAGCAGGCCTGTGCCCGCAGCTCGGCCTGCTTGTCGTCGAGGTCGTCGCGGACCTCGCGGAGCGCATCGCCCCACACCGAGACGTAGGCACGCTGCAGGCGGCGGACGGCGGTGCGGGAGTCGGGTTCGAGGCTGTCGAGGTCGCGGTCCTGCAGGACGATCAGGTCCGGATAGGACAGCGAGAAGTCGAGGTGGAAGGCCACGAGCTCGTCCAGCAGGGCGGTTCCGCGGAACCGCTCGGCGAGTGCCGCTCCCCCGTCGTGGAGGTGCTGGCTGATGCCGACGAGCAGCGCCGCGAGGATCTCCTCCTTGCTGCCGAAGTGCCGGTAGATGCCGGGGCCGGAGATGCCGGCAGCCGCCCCGATGTCGTCGATGCCCACGCCGCGGAACCCGCGGGTCGCGAACAGCCGGGCGGCCTCGGCCAGCAGCTGTTCCCGCCGCGTGGCCGGCGGCCCGCCGGACTCGGGGATCTCGTAGGGACGCACGTCTTCGTCAGCCCTCCGCCTGCCCTCCAGTCAAGCAGCCAACGGCGTTCGTGGAGGCATGCGCACGGGATCCCTCACCAGACCCTCCACGAACACGGGGTGGACGGGTGACGCGTCAGCAGTGGGGTGGGCGGTGGCCGGCCGGTTCGCAGGCGCGGTCTGCGGGTGCGTCCGGTGGGCCAGCGGGTGGCGGCTCGTACCGGACGCCGCGCTCGGCGAGGACGTCCTCCAGCACGGTGGGCCGGTCGGTCATGATCCCGTCGACGCCGATGTCGACGAGCCACTCCATGGTCGCCCGGTCGTTGATCGTCCACACGTGCACGGCCAGCCCGTTGGCGTGGGCGTCGGCGACGAAGTCCTCGGTGACGACCTCGACCTCGATCCCGTCGGCGGCACGGAACGTGATCGGCACCTGCAGCGCCACGTACCGCGGGTTGGGTGTCCCCGGCAGGACCTGCTGGCTCGACAGGGTGAACAGCCCCGCCTGGCCAGTGGCGGTGGCGGTGTGGACGTCGGGCGCCAGCAGCTTGAACTCCTCGAGGTGGCGGTCGTCGAACGCCACGACGATCACGTCCTCGACCCGGTCGAACTCCTCAAGCAGGTCGGCCAGCGTGGCAGCGTACGAGGCGGTGTCCGGCGGGCCGTTCTTGATCTCGATGTTGATCGGCACGTCCGGGAACCGTTCCAGCACCTCGCGCAGGGTGGGGATGGTGAAGTCCCCGGGCTCGAACTCGGCGAGCTCCCCGGTCAGCTCACGGTCGCCGGTGGCGTAGCCGCGCAGCGTGTACGCGTCCGCCGGGCGCCCGTGGCAGGTCCCGCAGCCGGGCACGAACCAGTACGCCGCGTCCAGTGACTGGATCTGCTCGACGGTCAGTTCATCGACGCGGCCGGATCCGTCGGTGGTCCGGTCCACCGTGGTGTCGTGCAGGACGACGATCTCGCCGTCGGCGGTGGCGTGCACGTCCATCTCCAGCACGTCCGCGCCCTTGTCGAGCGCCGTCTCGAACGCGTACAGCGTGTCCGACGGCGCCTCGATCTCGCCGCCCTGGTGGGCCATGTTGAGCACCCGCCGGTCGAGCCACGGGTTGTCGAGCTCCACCCCCGGCACCGGCCCCGCGGCGCCGAGGAGGCCACCGGCGAGAACGCCGGCCAGCAGCAGCCGCGGCGTGCGTGTGCGCATGGTGCCTCCCGTCAGAGCGTGCCGTCGACCAGCACGTTCGCGCCGGTGGCCCCACGGGTCCCGGCGACGAGCCCATCCACGATCGCGAACGCGGTACGCATGACGAGGTGGGTGGTGCTGCGTTCGCTGGCGTGGCCCGCGAACGGCGAGTCGGCCCCGGCGTAGCTCGTGATGGTGGTGCCGGCTTCGGACTGCTCGTCGCGGGTCCCGACCGTGTACAGGTCGGTCGGCACGTCGGCCTGCCGCAGGGCTCCGACGAGTTCCACCGCCTGGTTGTAGGGCACCAGCCCGTCCTCGACCGCGTGGACGACGAACGCGCCACGGACGTCGGACGCGACGATGTCGGGGACGCGCAGCACGACCGTGCGCTCCGCGTAGACGTCAGGCACCTCCTCGAAGGTGCCACCCATCTCCTCCTCGATGTCCGCCTGCGCATTCGCGGCGAAGGCATTCGCCGGAGCCAGCAGCCGCGCCCCCTGGTAGGTCTCGATGACGTTGGAGGCACCCTCGACCTGCACCCACCAGTCGAACAGCGGCCCGCCGTCCATGCCCGTCGGCCGCTCGGCCAGGGCCAGCCCGGCGGCGTTCCCACCCATCGACACGCCCATCAGGATGATCGTGTCGATGTCGCAGCGCTGCTCGAAGGCCTGGGCCGCGGTGATCGAGTCCCGGGCGCCCTCGGCGACTCGCCAGCCCCGCGTCGACGGCACGCCGTCACCGTCGTCGTCACCCACGAAACGCGTGCCCCGGTAGTCCATCGCCAGCGCGGCCGCGCCGGTGCGCTCCACGGTGTCGAGGAGGTGCTGCCGCCAGGACTCCGAGGAGTGCCCGTACCCGTGTGCGTACACGACGAGCGTGTCCGACCGTCGCCGGGGAACGGCGTACAGCCCGCGGGCGGTCTCGCCGCCAACGTCGACCAGCAGCTCGTGTGCGCCGGCCGGTCCACCCGCGCAGTGCCGGGGCACCGGCGCGGCTCGGTCGCGGGGTGCAGCCGCCACCGTCCCGGCGGCGAGCACGCCGAGGAGCCCCACCGCTGCCAGCCCGTGCACACATCGCATGAGTTGCCTCCCGGCCCCAGCGCACATCCCGGTCATCGGGGCGGAGGGACCCGTCGGAAGGTTCGACGCGCCAGTGTCCCACTCCTGCCCGTCGGCCCAGATCCGCCTCGGCGACGGGGAGCCGGGAGCCGGAGACGCGCTCAGGTGATCGCCACGGCCGTCCAGGTCAGCGCGGCGAGCGTGAACATCGCCCCGATCATGCTGAACGCGGCGTTCCGGACGGTGGTCTGCAGCACCGTGCGCAGTGACCCGATCTCCCGGTGCAGCTCCGTGCGCAGCGAGCCGACTTCGTTGTTCACATCCGTACGCAGCGACCCGATCTCCCGGTGGAGATCTGCCCGGATCGCGTTCTCGAGAGTCGCGAGGTCCTGCTTCGTGGCCACATCGGCCCATCCGACGGGTGGCAGGAGGCTCATGAGGGTGCTCGTGGGCTCGGGACCCAGCGTCGACTCGAGTGAGTTGTACAGCTGGTGTCGTGCGGCTTCGTCCACGGCCATCGTGCCATCCTGCGGTTGCCGGCGCACGCAGTGTGCCGATCATCGAGGCCATCCGGACACCAGATCCGGTGGGTTGTGGACGACGATGGCGTCCGACCGGGCCAGCTGACCCGTGTCTGCAGGCAGGAATGGCGGCCGTGCGCGTGGAACCTCCTCGTGATGGTCACGGGGGCAGGGCCCTCACACATTGTCGGAGCCACCATGCCGCACCCCTCCCGCCTCACCCGTCCGCTGGTTGCCCTGCTGTTCGCGGCGCTGTCCCTCGGCCTGGTCCCGGCGACCCCGGACCCGTCCGTCGTCGACATCGTCACCGGCCCGACCACCATGGCCGAGACCGCCGCCACTGGGACGACCCGCGCCGGCGTCTCGTCGGTCGACGCCTCCTGGCACGTCGGGGCGTCCGGCGGGCAGTTCTCCGAGCACCAGGCCCCGCCTGGCTCGTCCGGCACGCCCGGCGAGGAGCTGCTCGACGGCGAGCCACCCGAGGGCCTGCCCGAGCAGGAGTACGTCGATCCGTTCCTGCACGCCAAGCGCAAGCGGCCGGCCCGCGGCATCCAGTCCCGCATCGTCACCCGGGCCCTGGTGGTCGAGGGCGTCGGCGGAGACCGCGTGGCGGTCGTCGGCAACGACCTGTACCTGCCGAACGACCTCGTCAACCGCCGCATCGCCCAGCTGCTGGCCGAGCACGACCTCGCGGTGCAGACCGGCTTGAAGGAGGGGCCGGTCACCGGGATCGGCGAGGACAACCTCGCCGTCACGGTCAGCCACAACCACAACTCGGCGTTCTACTCCACGCCGGGATGGGGTACGTGGATCTTCCAGGACGTGTTCGACCTGCGCTTCTACGAGTACATCGCCGAGCGGATGGCCCGGGCCGTCATCGACGCCACCGCGGACCTGCGGCCCGTCCGCATCGGCGCGGCCACGGTGCCCTTCAACGAGATCCAGGCACACACGATCGGCCCGAAGGTCGCCGACGACGGCACCCCGGCGGGCCAGCCCTACAGCCACACCACCGGGCAGCTGACGGTCGTGCGCATCGACGACGTCACCGACCCGGACGACCCGGTGCCGTACGCGAACTGGGTCACGCTGGGCCTGCACCCGGAGTGGACCTGGGGCTACGACCTGTTCAGCGGCGACGTCACCCACGCGGCCATGCGGATCATCGACCGCGAGCTCGGCACCACCACCGTCATGAGCCAGCGCGAGACCGGCTCGTCCGGCCCGCACAAGGACCTGCGCGTCCACGAACCCCACGAGCGGCGGGAGTTCCAGGAATCCGGCTGGCAGCAGCTCGACGTCGGCGCCCGCCTGTGGGCCGATGCCGTCCACCGGGCGTACGACGCGATCGAGGACGCGGAAGCCACCGCCCCGTACGACCCGCACCATCCCCGCACCGACATCGCCGGCCCGCCGATCGAGCTGGTGCCGTTCGCGTCCGACCTCGACGTGGCGGTCGCCTCGGCGAGGTTCGCCCCGCCGTGGACCCGGCCGGTGCCGGGGCTGAGCAACTGCAACACCGCGTCGCTGTTCCACGGCAACTGGCAGGTGCCGGTGCTGGGCCTGCCCGACTGCGAGGACAGCGCCTCGGCGATCGGCGAGCCGGTCGTGGAGGGCACGCCCTTCGAGGAGCGCGAGGTCTACGACCAGCTGAAGGCCGCCGGCGTGCCCGTCCCGGAGGCCTACTTCGGCACCTCGTTCACGGCCGTCGAGGAGACCGCCGCGGTCCACCTCATGGCGATGCGGATCGGCGACATCGCGGCGACGTTCTGCCCGTGCGAGCAGTTCACCGACGCCGCCCTGAACATCCAGACCCGGCTGGACGACGTCGACGACAACGTCTGGCGCGGGTGGGACTGGACCACCCAGACCACGCCGAGCGGCCGTGACTTCTGCATCCAGAACGAGGACTCCACCTGGACGTGTGCCGACCCGCGGTTCTTCCGCGAGCCGGGCCCGTGGCCGGACCTCGCGCCGATCACCGACCTCGAGTACCGGCGCATGCGCGCGCAGATCAACAACGACGCCGACGGGTGGGAGGACCTCGCCAATGCCCCGACCCACCTCGGCGGCGAGGCCGAGCCGGCCGACCCCGAACAGATCAAGGGCAACTTCACCCACCGCGAGCTCGACGACTACGGCGCGGACGACGGGTACGGCCTGACGATCGCCGTCGGGATGGCCAACGACTACTTCGGCTACACCCCGACCTACCGCGAGATGCGCTCGCACGACCACTACCGCAAGGCCCTGAACGGGCTGGGGCTGCACGGCGCCGACCACCTCGCCACCCGGCTGGTGCGGCTGGCCGCCGAGCTGCGCGGCGGCGACCCCGTCGAGCCGACCCCGCTGGACCTCGCCTACCAGGCCGAGTCGTGGCGGGCCCGGGCGGTGTCCCAGGGCCTGGGCGAGCTGGCCCGGGCCCACGTCGCCAGCTACGACGCGACCCTGCCACCCGACGGCGGTGACCCGGGGATCGTCGAGCAGCCATCCGACATCACCCGCTTCGACGGCGCCGTCGTCCGGTTCGTCGGCGGGTCGTCGTACACCGACCTGCCACACGTCCGCGTGGAGCGGCTGGTCGACGGCACGTGGGTGCCGTACGCCGACCAGTCCGGCGAGGTACAGACCGAGGTGGCCTTCCCGACGCCCGAGCAGCTGCCGGCGTTCGCCGCCGGCGAGTTCACCTGGGTGTGGACCGCCAGCTGGGAGGCCTTCGTCGGCCAGGTCCCGCTGCCCGACGCGACCGGCACCATCCGCCGGGCGACGCCGGCCGGCACGTACCGGTTCGTGGTCGACGGCCGCCACCGCACCGCGGTCGGCGACGCGGTCGAGGACTACCACCTCGCCTCCGACCCGTTCACGGTCACCCCGTGGGACGGCCTCACGGTGGACAACCTCGAGGTGGTGTCCCGTGACGAGGTGCGCCTGTCGGTCGGCCCGTCCAGCACCGAGGACTTCGACGGGCGCACCTGGCGCTTCGGCGAGGTCGACTACCCCAACGGCTGGGCGTGGGACGCGGCGATGACGACCGTGGCCGACAAGCGCTCCCTCACGGAGAAGGGCCACCATGGCGAGCACGGCGAGCGCGTGTACTACCGCTACCGCTCGGGCACCGGCGACGACCAGCCGTACTGCCTGTTCTGCCGCTTCCAGCCGTGGCTGGACACGGGTGAGGCAGAACGCGCCTGGGTCAGCGTGGAGCGCCGCAACGGCTGGGTCGAACGGGTCGAGGCGACCCGCGATGGCGACACGTTCGTGGCCAGGGTTCGCCTGCGTCCCGGCGACCAGGTCTGGGTCGCCGAGGCGGATGTCGTCGACCGCTGGGGCAACCACAACGGCGCGCCCTCGACCGTGCTGACGGTCCCGACGGGCCGATGATCGAACCCGGTTCGCGGCGTACGATGGAAGGGTTCGTACGTCGCACTGCCGAGTCGCGAGGTGGAGCCATGGAGTTCCGGAAGGGCGACACGATCGAAGTACTGTCGAACAAGGTGGACGAGCCGAACCGCCACGGGGTCATCGACGAGGTCATCGAGTCGGACCCGCTCCGGCTCGAGGTGACCTGGCAGGACGGCCACTCCACCGAGTTCATCCCCGCAGGCGGCAACGTCCGGGTGCTACACCGGTCCACGTGACAGTGGTGTGAGAGCCGACTGCAAGCCGTCCCTGCGACGGTCCCCCTGTCGACATCGACGACAGGGAGGAACGTCATGGAGCAGGAGAAGGTCGAACAGTTCGTGGGCCAGTTGGTCGGCGACGTCGGGGCCACCGTCTCGAGCGCGCTGGCGCACATCGGCCACCGCCTCGGGCTGTACCGGGCGATGGCCGGTGCCGGACCGCTGACGTCCGCGCAGCTGGCGGAGCGGACGGGGACCCACGAGCGCTACGTCCGCGAGTGGCTGAACAACCAGGCGGCCGGCGGCTACGTCGAGTACGACCCCGCCGCCGACACCTACGCGCTGCCGCCGGAGCACGCGTTCGTGCTCGCCAACGAGGACAGCCCCATCTACATGGGCGCGGCCTGGGCCCAGTCCGCCGCCGTCTGGGCGATCGCCCCGAAGCTCGAGGCCGCCTTCCAGTCCGGCGAGGGGGTCGGGTGGCACGAGCACGATCCCCGGCTGTTCGGGGCGACGGAAGGGTTCTTCAAGCCGGCCTACCGGGCCCACCTCGTCGACGAGTGGCTGCCGGCGCTGGACGGCGTCGTGGACCGGCTGGCCTCCGGCGGTCGCGTGGCCGACGTCGGCTGTGGGCACGGGGCCTCGACCATCCTGCTGGCGCAGGCGTTCCCGAACGCCACGGTGACCGGGTTCGACTACCACGAGGCCTCGATCGAGGCCGCACGCAAGCGGGCGGCCGAGGCCGGGCTGGACGGGGACGGCCGGATCGGCTTCGAGGTCGCCGACGCCCGCGAGTACCCGGTCCCCGACGACGGGTACGACCTCGTGTGCTTCTTCGACGCACTCCACGACTTCGGCGACCCGGTCGGGGCCGCGGCGCATGCGCGCGACGCCCTCGCCGACGACGGCCGCGTCATGCTGGTCGAGATCCGGGCCGAGGACCGCACGGAGGACAACCTCAACCCGTTCGGCCGGCTCGGGTACGGCATGTCGACGTTCGTGTGCACGCCGAACGCGCTGTCCCAGGACGGCGGCCACGCCCTCGGTGGGCAGGCCGGCGCGGCCGCGATCGGCGAGGTCTTCCAGCAGGCGGGCTTCACGCGGTTCCGCCGGGTCGCCGAGGCACCGGTCCACCAGGTCCTGGAGGCCCGGCCCTGACGAGGACCAGCACCGCGCGGGGCTATCCGCTCGGGGCGACCGGCGAGGCCAGCAGGCCGTCGATCGCCTCGAGCGCGTAGGCGACCGCCTCGCCGTCGTCCATGTCCCGGCCACGGGTGTGGGCGGCGGCGAACACCTCCTCACCCAGGACCGTCCGGAGCGAGTGGGCGACCGCGTCCAGGCGGCGCGCATCCTCACCGAAGGCCGGGGCGCCGGTGGTGGCGGTCCGGGCCGCGCCGTGCAGGACGGCCGCCGGCTCGTGCGCCCCGATGCGGTCCAGCAGCACCACGAGGTTGTGCAGCGTGGTCCACATGTGGACCCAGTCGCCGCGGCTGCGCCAGTGGTCGACGACGTCCCGGAACTCCGCCAGCGCCTCGTCGGGCTCACCGTGACGGGCCTGCAGCGAGGCCATGGCAACCCGGGCGACCCCCTCGAGGAAGCGGTTGTCGACCGAGTGGGCGATCTCGACCGCCTCGCGCAGCGCCGCCCGAGCCGTGTCGGGGTCGTCGTCCAGCCGGACCTCGCCCTCGAGGTACCAGAAGGCGGAACGCAGCGTCGGGTTGCCGGTCCGCTCGACGGCCTGCCACCCCTCCTCGAGCCGCGCCAGCGCGTCGTCGGACCGTCCGGCGTAGGCGGCGGCGAACACCCGGTACATGTCTCCCAGGGCCTCGTAGTAGACGCTGTGGGCGGCACGTGCCCGCACGACGAGGTCAGCACCGCGACGGTCGGTCTCGTCCAGGCGTCCGCGGTAGAGGGCGATCTCGGTCAGCAGCTGTCGGGCGCGCAGCGCCACGTCGCCGTCGGTCGCCTCCGCCAGGACCTGTTCACCGATCTCGCGGGCGCGGTCCAGCTGTCCGCGCTGCATGCAGCCGACGGCGGCCGTCACGCGAGCGGCCGGTGCCGCCGGCGAGCGTGATGCCCCCGGCAGGTCAAGGGCCCGGAGCGCCCATCCGTACACCTCGTCGCGGAGCCGGTAGTACGCGTAGACCCGCAGGAGGCCGGGGAGCCGCAGGGCACGGTCGACCTCCCCGGCGGCGGACGCCCGGGCATGGACGGCCCGGAGGTTGGCGAACTCCGTCTCCAGGATGCGCCCCCAGCGGGCCTCCTCGGGTCCGACGACCCCGGCGGCGGCCCGCTCGGCCAGGGCGATGAAGTACTCCCCGTGCCGCCGGTGCCACGTCGCGAGGTCACCGCGTTCCTCGAGCCGGGCCGCACCGTGGGCCCGCAGGGTCTCCAGCAGCCGGTAGCGCATGCGGGGGCCCGACCGATCGACGGCCACGAGGGAGTGGTCGACCAGCTGGGCCAGCCGACCCGCCACCTCGCCCGCCTCCACGCCGTCCCCGGCACACACCTGCTCGGCGGCGTCGAGGTCGAAGCCCCCGGCGAACACGGAGAGGCGGTCGAAGAGCCGCCGCGTTTCCTCCGGCAGCAGCGCACGGGACCAGTCGATCACGGCCTCCAGGCTGCGGTGTCGGGGCGGGGCCGTCCCCGCATCGGTGGTCAGCAGCCGGAACCGCCGGTCGAGCCGGGCGACGATGTCGTCAGGGGTCATCGCCCGTACGCGTGCTGCGGCCAGCTCGACCGCCAGCGGCAGCCCGTCGAGCCGTCGGCAGAGCTCCACGACGGCCTCGCGGTCGGCCTCGGACAGCTCGAGGTCGGGGTCGACCGCCTCGGCCCGGTCGAGGAACAGCCGCACGGCGGGCCCGTCCGCCCCGTCCCCGACCTCCAGGGGATGCACGGGCCAGACCTGCTCGCCGGGCACGCCGAGCGGCTGCCGGCTGGTCGCCAGCACGTCGACGCCGGGACAGGCCCGCGCGACCTCGTCCACCAGCGCCGCCGCACCCGGCAGGACGTGCTCGCAGTTGTCGAGGACCAGCAGCAAGCGGAACGAGCGCAGCAGTGCGATCAGCGCCTCGCGGGTGGTGCTCCCCTCGGCCGGCGGGACGCCCAGCGTCGTCGCGACGAGGTCGTCGACCGCGCCCGGGTCGTCGGCGCCGAGCAGGTCACAGAGGACGACGCCGTCCTCGTACTGGTCGGCCAGCCGACGGGCCGCACGGACGGCGAGCCGGCTCTTGCCGACCCCGCCCGTGCCGGTCAGGACGACGATGCCCCGGTCTCCCAGCATGGTGGTGACGCCCCGCAGCGCCTCCTCCCGCCCGACGAAGCTGGTGCGGACCTCCGGCAGCGAGGTCGTCGCAGGCCCGGCGCGCTGACCGGAGGCACCGCCTGACGTGCCGACGAGCGTGATGCCCACCTCCGATGCGGCCGTGGGCGTCGGCCACGGCAGGTCCTCGGCCTGCTGCAGGATCGCCTGCTCGAGCCGACGCAGGGGCGCCGAGGGCTCCATCCCGAGCTCGGTGACCAGCACGTCACGAAGGTCCCGGTAGGTGGCGAGCGCGTCGGCCCGTCGGCCACACCGATCGAGGGCCACCATCAGCTGGCCGCGGAGGCGTTCGCGCAGCGGGTTGCGGGCCACGGCCGCCTCCACCTCCTCGACCACGAGGTCGAACCGCCCCATCGTGAGCAGTGCGTCCGCTCGGAGCTCCACGGCGGCCAGCCGCAGCTCCTGCAACCGGACGGCCTCGACCCGCGCGAACTCGTCGTCGAACTCGGCCAGGGGTCGTCCCCGCCAGAGCTCCAGCGCGACCCCGAGGAGGTCCGCCGTGGCCTGCGCGGTCGCGGCGGCACGGGCCTCCTCGACGAGCTCCTCGAACCGGCCCGCGTCGACGTGCTCGCGGTCGACCGTGAGCACGTAGCCGGGGGGCTGGGTCACGAGGACGTCGCGTGCCCGGTCCCCGCCCCATCGGGCGAACAGGGACCGCAGCCGGGAGACGTGCGTCTGGATCGCGCCGGCCGGGTCGTCCGGCTGGTCGTCGCCCCACAGGATCTCCGCGAGCCGGTCCGCGGACACGACCGTGCCAGCGTCGACCAGCAACGCCCCGAGGAGGCGTCGTTGCTTCGTGCTCCCGATCGGGAGCTCGCGCCCGGCGACCTCGACGCGCAGGGACCCCAGGATCCCGAAGCGCACACCGTCCTGCGCCGTACCCACTTTCGCACCCATGTCCCGGCCACGCTACCGGGGCACTGCGCGTGACGGCGCACGACTACCGTCGCGACCTCCGCGGATCCCGGGACGGACCATGGACGCAGCGGCCCTGAAGGACGACCTGCACCGCTACCTGCAGGACGGCCGCAACGCCCTGCTCTGGAAGCTGGAGGGTCTGTCGGAGTACGACGTCCGGCGGCCCTTGGTCCCCACCGGCACGAACCTCCTCGGCCTCGTCAAGCACGTCGCCACGATGGATGCCGAGTACTTCGGCCTCGTGTTCGACCGTCCGTTTCCCGAGCCGATGCCGTGGATGGACGACGACGCCGAACCCAACGCCGACATGTGGGCGACCGCCGACGAGTCGCGCGAGCAGATCGTCGACCTGTACCGCCGCGCCCAGGCCCACAGCGACGCCACGATCCGTGCGCTGGCACTGGACGCCGCCGGCCGGGTCCCGTGGTGGGCCGAGGGCCGGCAGGAGGTCACCCTGCACCGCATCCTCGC
>CAZDIF010000010.1:0-4594 GCA_964505365.1 uncultured Actinomycetota bacterium | reverse complement strand
GGGTCCCGTGGTGGGCCGAGGGCCGGCAGGAGGTCACCCTGCACCGCATCCTCGCCCACGTGATCGCCGAGACCCACCGGCACGCCGGACATGCCGACATCGTGCGCGAGCTGATCGACGGGTCGGCCGGGCTCCAGCCGACCAACGACAACCTCGCTCCCGGCGACAGCACGTGGTGGGCCGCGTACCGCGACCGGCTGGAACAGGTGGCACGCGACGCCGGCGCGTGAGCCGGCGCCGTCAGCCGGTGAGGCGGGCCCGCCGCCCCTCGAGGAAGTCCCGCTCGGCCGTGTTCGCGGTCATGGTGGCTGCGGTGGCGTAGGCCTCGGCGGCCTCGTCGGTGCGGCCGAGCCGACGCAGCAGGTCGGCACGGACGACGTGGAACGGGTGGTAGTCCGCCAGCTCGAGATCCTCGACCACCGCCATCGCCGCCGCCGGACCCTCGACCTCGGCCAGGGCGACCGCACGGTTCAGGGCCACGACGGGCGTCGGGACGATCGCCAACAGCTGGTCGTACAGCGCCAGCACCTGCCGCCAGTCGGTGTCGGCGGCCGTGGGCGCGTCGCAGTGCACGGCGTTGATCGCTGCCTGCAGCTGGTACGGGCCGGGGCGGTTGCGGCGCAGGCACGCACGGACGAGCTCCTGGCCCTCGGCCACGAGCGCGGCGTCCCACCGTGACCGGTCCTGGTCGGCCAGCAGGACCGGCGACCCGTCGGCCGCCGTCCGGGCGGGCTGCCGGGCCGCCGTGAGCAGCATCAGCGCCAGCAGGCCCAGCACCTCGGGCTCGTCCGGCATCAGCGTCGCCAGCAGCCGGCCGAGCCGGATCGCTTCGTCGGCCACGTCGACGCGGCCGAGCTCGTCGCCCACCGTGGCGGTGTGCCCCTCGTTGAAGATGAGGTAGACCACCGCCAGCACGCCGCGCAGCCGGTCGGGCAGCTCGGCGTCCTCGGGGACGCGGTACGGGATGTTGGCGTCACGGATCTTGCGCTTGGCCCGCACGATCCGCTGGGCCAGCGTCGGCTCGGGCACGAGGAACGCCCGGGCGATCTCGCCGGTCGTCAGCCCGCCGAGCAGTCGCAGGGTCAGCGACACCTGGGCCGGGGTGTTGAGGGCGGGGTGGCAGCACGTGAAGATCAGCCGCAGCCGGTCGTCGTGCATGAAGCCACCTCCTCCCGTCTCGTCGGGGTCGTCGGGGTCGAGGCGGGCGGCCTCGGCCTGGCGTTCGTCTCGCTTCGCCTCGCGCCGGACCCGGTCGATCGCCCGTCGGCGTGCCGTGGTGGTGATCCACCCGCCCGGGTTGGGCGGGATGCCTCGCTCGGGCCAGGTGCGGCTGGCCTCGAGGAAGGCGTCCTGGACCGCGTCCTCGGCGAGGTCGATGTCGCGGAACACCCCGACCAGCGTCGCGACCACGCGGCCGTACTCGCGACGGAACACCTGCCCGACCGCGGCCTCGTCGGGCGGCGACTCCTGCTGGTCGCCGCCCCGGCCGCCGTCCCCGGCGGGTCGTGTCACGCGTCGTCGGGCTCGGGCTGGAACGGGCGGACCTCCACGGGTCCCCGGCAGGCCCGGGTGGCCTGACGAGCCCAGTCGAGGGCCACGTCCTGGTCGGCCACGTCGATGACCCAGAACCCGCCCAGGTGCTCCTTGGCCTCGGGGAAGGGGCCGTCCGTGGTGAGGATCTCCCCGTCGTGCTCCCGCACGACCGTCGCGTGGTGCGGCTCCTGCAGCCCGCCAGCGAAGACCCACACGCCGTCGGCCTGCATCTTCTGGTTCAGGGCGTCGACGTCCTGGAACATCTGCTGCATCGTCTCGTCGTCCGGGGGCGCCTGGCCCTCGACGTAGTGCACGGAGAGCAGGTACTGCGCCATGATCGTTCCTTCTCGTTCGCGGTGGGGGCCGGCCGTTCCGGCCCCTCACCATGTCCACGGACGGGGCACGCGGAAATCGACACCCCGTCCGAGATTTTTTTCGTCACGTGCCCGCACCGTGCTGGAAGGGGCGGACCTCGATCGGGCACGTGGTGGCCTCGGACATCCGTTCTGCCCAGGCCAGTGCCACGTCGAGGTCGGCGACGTCGATGACGCTGAAGCCGCCGAGGACCTCCTTGGTCTCCACGAACGGGCCGTCGGTGGTCACCGCCTGGCCGCCCTTGGAGGTGACCACGGTCGCCGTGGTCGGGTCGTGCAGGCCGCCGCCGAACACCCACGCGCCCTCCTGCTGGAGCTGCTCGTGGATCGCCGTGATGTCACGCGTGATCCCCTCGAGCTCCTCGGGGTCGGGCTGGGTGGCGTCCGCCGGGTACCAGACGGACAGCAGATACTGCGACATGGTGTGCTCCTGTCGGGTCGGGGACCGGCCCGGTGCCGGTCCCTGCACCCTGTCCACGCACGCCGCGGACCGTATTCGACATTTTTCGTCAGATCTGGCTGGGACCGCCGGTCATCGTGGACGGCTGCCCCGCCACCCGGTCGGGGCCGTGCCGTGCGTCCGGCGGAACGCCCGCGTGAAGTAGGCCGGGTCGTCGTACCCGACGCGACGGGCGACCTCCTGCACGGGCAGGTCGGTGTGGACCAGCAGGCGGCGGGCCTCGACCATCCGGCGCTCGGTGATCCACTCGAGCACGGTCCGTCCCGTCCGCTGCCGCACCACGGTGGTGAGGTGGCCCGGGGTGAGGCTGACGGCGTCGGCGACGTCCGCCAGCGAGATGCCGTCGGCGTAGCGCTCCTCGATCACGTCGAACACGTCCGCGAGCAGCCGGTCGTCGCCGGTCCGCACCCCCTCCGCGATCGGGCCGGCGAGCCTCGCCACCTCGACCAGCAGCAGGGTGAGGTGCGCCCGGACCGCCTCGTCGTGGCCGTCGTCACGCCGCTGCAGCTCGGCGGCCAGCTCCGCCAGGCGTGTGGACCAGGCCGCCCGCTCCCCGGGCGGCACGACCAACCGCTGCGACGCGCCGGACACGCCACCCACGAACGGGGAGAGCAGCGGGTGGGACCGCCACGACCGCCACGTCCCGGAGGCCGTGGACCCGAACGCCTCCGGCGTGAAGAACACGCCCCAGCCGATGGGGTCGATGTGCCGTTCGTCGCCGGGGTCGTGGGCGATCACCTGGCCAGGGGCGACGAGGAAGAGGTCCCCCGCGCGCACGTCGAAGCGTCGGTCGTCCAGCCACATCGAGCCGCCCGCCGCCTCGAAGTACGCCAGCGAGACGAAGTCGTGCGCGTGGGCTCGTCCGGGGGCCGGCGGGCCCGGGGGCATCTCGTGGCCGTGGAACCGGGCCACGCCGACGGGAGGCCGGCCCGGCGACGGATCGAGGCCGAACACCGGGACGCCGCCGTCCCGCGAGCGGCGCGGCGACGTGCGCGGCTGACCGAGGATCGTCCAAGCCTTCCCGAACTGTGGCCCTGTTCCGCGCTCGAGCGTACGTGCACGCTGTCAGCACGTTGCGAACTTCGTCCAATCCTCATCTCACGACAGGCACGCCGATGCACGACACCGCCCACCACCGTCACATCCTGCCGGGACTCGGCCACCAGTCGCTCACGCCGTTGTACGACGTCGTCACGCGCCTGCTGGGCGTCGGCCGCCTGCACCGACGGCTGCTGGCCACAGCCCGACTGCCCGCGGATGCGCGCGTGCTCGAGATCGGCTGCGGAACCGGCAACCTCGCGCTCCGGGCGGCCCGCCGGCACCCGGGCACGCAGGTCGTCGGGATCGACCCGGACGAGGCGGCGCTGGCCCGCGCACACCGCAAGGCCGAGCGCCGCGGGCTCGACGTCCGCTGGGACGCCGGCGTCGCCCAGGACCTGCCGTACGAGGACGGGTCGTTCGACCGGGTGCTGTCCTCGCTGATGCTGCACCACCTCGACGGCGATGACCGCGTGGCGGCGCTCCGCGAGGTCCGCCGGGTGCTCACCGGCGACGGGGTCCTGCACCTGATGGACCTCGGTGGGGACGGCGCCCCGTCGGGCGTGGTGGCCCGTCGGCTGGCCATGAGCCGGCGCTTCCGTGACAACCACGGTGGCGGGCTGCCGCGGATGTTGGCCGACGCCGGGTTCACCGACGTGGAGGAGGTCGCGACCCCGACCAGCCGCCTGCTCGGCCCCATCGCCGTGTACCGGGCGTCCCGGTAGGTTTCTCCCGCATGGAGATCCGGGAGGCAGTGGCGGACGACCTGCCGCGGCTGGTCGAGCTGCTGGCGCAGGACGAGCTCGGTGCGGGCCGCGAGGACCCCGGCGGGGCGTCCGCCGAGCGGTACCGGGCCGCCTTCGAGGCCATCGACGAGGACCCGGACAACCAGGTGGTCGTCGGCGAGCTCGACGGCGAGGTCGCGTGCATGCTCCAGCTCACGTTCCTGCCGCACCTCACCCACCGGGGTGGCTGGCGCGCCCAGATCGAGGGGGTGCGCGTGGCGTCCGAGCATCGCGGCCGTGGTCTGGGGGGCCAGCTGCTGGCGTGGGCGGTCGAACGGGCCCGCGAGCGTGGCTGCCACCTCGTCCAGCTGACGACGGACAAGGCCCGGCCGGACGCGCACCGCTTCTACGAGGCCCACGGCTTCACGGCATCGCACGAGGGCATGAAGCTCCACCTGGGCTGA
>CAZDIF010000009.1:18080-20877 GCA_964505365.1 uncultured Actinomycetota bacterium | reverse complement strand
GCTAGCCGGCTCCCATGGACCGTTACGCTGCCGGGCGTCCCGCCTGCATCGACCGTGATGGCGCCCACGTGCCCGACCGCGATCGCAACGCCTGGGGCCGGGCCGAGAACGCCCGGCCGCGCGACCGCACGGGTCGTCCGCTGCCGCACGACACCGAGCGCACCGACCTCGCCGAGGAGTGGGAGTACGGCACGGTCGAGGAGGCACTGGCCGCTGGCCGGTGGCTGTGGGACCAGCAGCGCTACTTCGAGGCGCACGAGTGCCTCGAGGACGTGTGGCACCACGCGCCGGCGTCCGACCGGGAGTTCTGGCAGGGCGTGATCCAGGTGGCGGTGGCCTGCGTGCACCACCAGCGCGGCAACGCCAAGGGGGTCGTGGCCACCTGCCACAAGGCCGCCCGCCGGCTCGCCGGCTACCCCGACGTCCACCACGGGGTCGACGTCGCCCAGCTGCGCGGGTTCTGCGACTCGGTGGCCGCCGTGATCGACCGCGCGGGGGAGACGGTCGAGATCGGCTACCCGGTGTTCCCGGCGATGGACGACGGCCCGTGGTTCACCGAGGATGCCCGAGCCACCCCGCTCACCCGGCAGCCCCCGTGGATGGCGGCCGCCGAGGAACGGCGCGCCGACCAGCCCTCCACCTGACGACCCGTGAGGACCCCGTGACCGATCTCGCCGCCGGGCTCGAGCCCCAGCACCGCTACCGCTGCACCGGGTGTGGCAACGTGACGCGGTTCGACGTGGTCGCCACGACCCGGACCCGCACGTACCAGCACTTCGACCTCGGCGGGGACCGCCGCGTGGACGAGGAGGAGGTCCTCGCGGTGACGGTCGAGCAGGTGGCATGCCGATGGTGCAACCGTGACGATGCCATCGTGGTCGAGGACGCACCCGTCGCGGAGGCCTGATCACCGCCGTGGCCGACCGGGAGGAGCTGCTGCCGACCGCCCCCGTCGAGGCGGATCGCCTGTCGGCCCTCCCGGACCCCGTGTGGCGCCGGCTCGTGCCGCACCTGCGGCGTGCCCTGGTCGACCTGCCGGAGGAGCAGCGCACGCCCCGGCTGCGCCGCCTTGCCGCCGTGCCCGCCAAGCGCCTGGCGTCGGGCCGGACGCGCCGGGACGTCGCCACCGTCCTGGCGGAGGGCGGCACGCTGTGGCTCGACCTGCGCCGGCGCGTCCTGGCGGACGAGCCCCTGGCCCGCGACGTCGCGGCGGCGCTGGTGGCCCCGCCGACACCCGCCCCGGACGCTGCACCACCGCCAGCGGAGGACGTCGCCGACGACCGGGTGGCGCGCCTGCGTGACCGGGCCCGCACGCTGCAGGCCGAACGCGACGATGCGCGGCGACGCGCCGAGGGCGAGGCCGCCCGGGCCGATCGGGAGGCCGCCGCTCGACAGAAGCTGGAGGCGGAGGTGGCCGAGCTGCGGGAACGGGTGGCGGGCCTCGAGTCGGCCGCCCGGGACGCCGACGAGCAGCGCCGTGCGGCTGTCGACCGGGAGCGTCGACGGTCTCGCACCGAGCTCGCGGAAGCACGGGAGGAGCTGCGGGCCATGCGCCGCGCGCAGGCGGAGGAGGCCCGGCGGGTTCGTGCGGCCGACGAGGCACGTGCTGCCGACCAGGAGCGCCGTGCGGCCGCGTCGGCCGCCGCGGCCGAACCCGCGCCCCCGCCCCGGCTCGTGCCCGGCCGGCCGAGCCGCCTGCCGGAGCGTGTGCGCGCGGACACCACGGAGGCCGCGGACCTGCTGCTGCACGCGGGGCGGCTGGTCCTCGTCGACGGCTACAACGTGACCCGCACCCACCAGCCCTCCCTGGACCTGGAGGGCCAGCGCCGGTGGCTGACGAACCTGCTCGCCTCGGCCGTCGCCACCCGGCGCATCGAACCGGTGCTGGTGTTCGACGGTCACGGCACGACCGGTGCCGGATCCGGGCGTCGGGACCGGGGTGTCGTGGTGGCCTTCACCCCGGAGGGGATCACCGCCGACGACGACATCGTGTTCCGGGCGGAGGCCGAGGATCCCGGGCGGGCGATCGTGGTGGTCACCGACGACCGGGAGCTGCGCGAACGCCTGTCGCTGCACCGTGTGGACCTGCTGGGAACCACCGCATTCCTGGGTGCACTGCGATGAGGCGGTGGCGGACCGCTTGCTAGCGTGCAGCGGCGTCCGGTGGGCCATGCCCGGCGGTGACGGGAATGGGAGATGGCGTGATCGAGCTCCACCTGGTCGGCTACACGGCCGAGCTCGGACACCTGGTCCTCGACCTCGCGTCCGCCCAGGGGGGCCGGTACCGCCTCGTGGTCGACGCCGACCTGTTCGCGACCGTCGACGAGCTGCGCGAACAGCGGCGCGAAGTGGGCCTGCCCGTCGGTGACCCGGCCGAGTACGCCGAGGAACTGGGGCTGCCCGCCGAGGCGCTCGCCGCCGCCGACGCGGACGATCCGTGGGAGGACGACGAGCCGGTCACCGTCGTCGAACCCGAGCCAGAGCCGGAGCCCGAGCTCGAGCCGGAACCCGCGCTCGAACCCGAATCCGAGCCCGAGCCGGAACCCGAACCCGAGCCGGAGCCCCAGCCGGCGCCGGCGCCCGAACCCCTCGAGGAGCCGGCGGCGTGGGACTTCGAGGAGGGGTCGGACAGCGACGGCGCCTCCATGCCCGACGCCGACGCGCCGTGGTCGGTCCGCATCGTCGACACGCCGCCACCGGGGGCACCGGGCGCGGTCGACGCGTGGGACGACGAGGACGACGACGTCGGGGTCGTCGCCCGCCTGCTCGACGAGCGTCGCGCCGAGCCGGAACCGGA
>CAZDIF010000009.1:9880-17980 GCA_964505365.1 uncultured Actinomycetota bacterium | reverse complement strand
GAGCCGCCCAGAGGGCAGGACGGTCGGCGGCCGCCACGACCGCTGGTGCCCGAGCGGCGCTCGAGGGTCGAACCACCCACGCCGCCACCACCACCGCCGACGCCACCACCGCAGCAGCCGGCCGCGCCGCGCCCCGACCCGGCCCTGTCGCCCGCCGAGATCCAGTCGCGGCTGCGCGCCGGGACCTCCGTGCGGGCGATCGCGAAGGCGGCGGGCGTCGACGAGGAGCGGATCCGCCGGTGGGAGGTCCCGATCCTCGCCGAGCGTGCCCGAGTGCTCGACCAGGCCCGCAACCTGCGCCTGGAGCGCCCGCGGCTCGGCCGCTCCCGGCTCCCGCTCGGGCAGGCGGTCGACCGCGCCCTCGCCGGCCGAGGCGTGTCCCAGGACGACGTCACCTGGGAGGTGTCCCGGCGCCGGCGGGACGGTCGCTGGCGCATCACGGTGCGGTACGTGTGGCGGGGACGTCGGCGGTCCGCCACCTGGCTGTACGACGCCGAGGACGGCGCGATCACGGCGGCCTCCGACGCCGCCCGGGACCTGGGCTTCGCCCGACGTCGACGCTGACGGGTACCGTCGCGCGCCGTGACCCGCGCCCTTCGCAGCCTCCTCGCCATCGCGTGCCTGCTCGCCGCCTGCTCGCCGGGGGGCGAGGCGACCGCCGTGGCCACCGAGGAGCGGGAGCGGCTGGTCGACGAGCTGCGGGCCGAGGTCGCCGCGGTGGCAGCCGCCCGCGAGGCCGCCGACGAGACCCTCGCCCCCGCACTGGACGCGGTCCAGCAGCTGGACGCCGCCCTCGCCGGGCTCCAGCGCGAGGAGGGCTTCGACGAGCAGCTCGCCGCCCACGACCAGGTGCACGCCGCCGTGACCGCGGTCGACCCGGGTGACCTGCGCCAGGGCTGGCTCGACCTCGCCGCCGAGGTCGACGACGCGCGCGAGCTGTTGGCCAGCACGCGCCAGGTGCTCGACCGCGAGTGGGAGCGCTCCTACCTGGCAGCCCAGGACGACGTGCTGCTGGCGGTCCACGGCTACGCCGAGGCCTCGGACCGGGTGGCGCAGGTGCTCGCCCACCACTGGGAGGTGGTCTCGGAGGCCGACGAGCGGATCGTCGACTTCGCCACGCGCCGGTCGAACTACCGCGACACCACCGAGGCGCGCGACGGCCTGCTCGTCGAGCTCGACCCGCTGCTGGGGCCCTTCGCCACGGCGCAGGAGCAGCTGGCGGAGCAGCAGCGCCGCCGCGCGCAGGCCGCGGACGCCCTCAACGAAGCCTCCGCCGACGCGGCGGCGATCCACGAGCAGCGGCCCGGGCAGGACGGGTGACCAGCGTCGGCGGTGGCGGGCACGTCCGGTCCGGACGCGGCGCGTCGCTGGTGCTGGCGCTGGGGCTCGCCGCCGTCGGCGTGGCCGCGCTGGCCTGGCGCCCGCTCGCCCCGGCGGTCGGGCCGGTGGCGACCGACCTCGACCGCCTCGCCCCGGAGTTCGCGAGGGCGATCGCGTCCTACCGGGCGCCGCGGCTGGTCGCCGCGGTGGCACTGGAGGTCCTGGCGGTCGCCCTGCCCGTCGCCCTCGTCGTGGCCCCTCGGGGTCGCCGCCTCGTCGACCGGGTGGTCGGTGGTGGCCGGCCCCTGGTCCGTGCCGCGGGGGTCGCACTCGCCGTCGGTGGGGCGGTCCGGGTGGCGGCCCTGCCGGTGCAGGCATGGGCCGGCCTCGTCCACGACGGCGCCTGGCAGGTGCGGACGGCCTCGGCAGCCGCCTGGTGGGCCCGGGTGGCCACGAGTCTCGGGATCGACCTGGCCGTGCTGGTCGTCGCGTCGGTCGGCCTGGTGGTGCTGGCGCGCCGCCGCCCGGGGACGTGGCACCTCGACCTCGTCGGCGTCGGCCTCGCGGCCGTCGCGGCGCTCGTGCTGCTGTGGCCGGCCGTGCTGCTGCCGCTGACCACCCCCACCGTCCCGCTCGGCTCGGGCCCGACGGCTGATGCGGTTCGCCGAACGGTCGCCGACGCCGGCCTCGGCGAGGTGCCGGTCGTCGTGGCCCAGCGGTCGCGCCGCGACGTGCGTGCCAACGCGGTGGTGGCCGGCGTCGGTCCGACCCGGCGGGTGGTGGTCGACGACAACCTGCTCGCACGCCCGACGGACGAGGTGGTGGCGGTCATGGCGCACGAACTCGCCCACCAGCGCCACCGCGACGTCGAGCGTGGCGTCCTCGGGGCCGCCCCGGGGCTGCTGGTGCTCGGCCTCGCGCTGCGCCCTGCCTGGTGGGCGGCCCGCCGCCGCTGGTGGCCCCACGTGGGACCGGGCGACCCCCGCCTCGTCGCGGTCGCCCTCGCGGTGGTGGCCGCCGCCGGACCGGTCGTGCAACCCGCCGCGCTGTGGCAGTCGCGCCGCGTGGAGGCGGCCGCGGACGCCGCCGCCCACGAGCTGGGGGCCACGCCGGCCACGACGATCCGGCTGCAGCGCCGCCTGGCCATCGACAACCTCGCCCCGCTCGAGCGGCCCGGCTGGCAGACCCTGCTGTTCGGCAGCCACCCCTCCGGGGCCGAGCGGATCCGCGCCGCCGTGGCCCGGGCCCGGCGCACCGGCCAGCCGCTGCCCACCCGGGCCGAGCTGCAGGCGGCCGAGGCCGCCACCCCGCCGGCGTGGCGCGTGCCCGGTCAGCGCTGACTGGCCGGCGTCGCGCCGGCCGCCAGCCGGTCCAGCTGCTCGTGCAGGTCGGCCACGATCCGGTCCCAGTCGTGGTGTTCTTCGACGAATGCGCGCCCGCGACGACCCATCGCCCGTGCCCGCTCCGGGTCCCGCAGCAGGGACACGACGGCATCGGCCACCGCGCCCGTGTCGCCGCCATCGACCAGCAGTCCGGTCTCGCCCGGCAGCAGCGCCTCCGGCGACCCGCCGGAATCGCCCGCGACCACCGGGCGTCCCACGGCCTGCGCCTCGAGGAAGATGACCCCGAAGCCCTCCGCGTCCATCCCGGCCAGCCGCGTGCGGTTGGGATGGGCGAACACGTCCCCCGCGGCGTGGTGCGCGGGCAGCTCGTCCCACGGGACCCGGCCGGTCAGGGTCACCGCCCCGGCCGGCAGCCGGGCGGCGGCGTCGGCGAGCTCGTCCCGCAGGGGCCCGTCGCCGACGATCAGCAGCCGCGCGTCCGGGACCGCCTCCAGCACCTGGCGCCACGCGGCCACCAGCGTGTCCTGCCCCTTGCGTCGGACGAGGCGCCCGACGCACACCACCACGGGGTCGTCGCCGAGCCCGTGCCGGTCGCGGACCACCGACCCGTCCACGTCCGGGGAGAAGGTGTGCACGTCGACGCCGTTGCGCAGCAGGCGGATCGGCGGGCCCGATCGACCGACGAGGGCACGCAGGTGCCCGGCGGTGTGGTCCGACACCGCGTAGAGCAGGTCCGCGCGCCGCAGGTCGCGGGCCAGCAGCTGCCGGGATCCCGGGATGCGGGCCGGCGTGACGAGTTCGTTGCCGTGGGACACGACGGCCGTCGGCAGCCCGAGCCGCCGGCCCAGCGACACCAGCGGCCACGGCGTGGCGAACAGCAGCACCGTCGCACCCGTGGCCGCGACCGCGTCCCGCAGGGCACGCTCGACGGCGGGAACCGGGAACAGGTAGCGGTGCGGGCCCCGGATCACCGGGTAGCCGGCCGTGTCGTCGTGCTCGCGCGCCCGGGGGTGGGTCGGCGCCAGCACGGCCGCGTCCGGCAGCCGCGAGAGCACCTGGTGGTTGAACTGCTGGATGCCCCCGACCTGCGGCATCAGGTCGTTGGTCACCACGAGGGTGCGGGCGGGCGTGTCCACGGGGCTCCCGGCGTCGCGGGTGGACGAAGCGTAGGCCGTCCACGACGAGGCACTACCGTGCGCGCCGACCCGTACGAACAGGCACCCTCAGTGGTCGTGGACGACGAGCGCATCCAGCCCGGTTGCGCGCCGTGGCAGGCCGACGGCGAGGGACCCCGGGCCCGGACCGGCGTCGTGCTGACCCACGGCTTCACGGGCAATCCCCGCTCCGTGACACCGCTGGCGCGGCTGCTGAACGACCGCGGCCACACCGTGGACGTCGTCCGGTGCCCCGGCCACGGCACGACCGTTCGCGACCTCGCCCGGACCCGGTACGGCGACTGGCGGCGCGCGGTGGACGATGCCGTCGACCGGCTCGCCGCATCGTGCGACCGCGTCGTGCTGGTCGGCCACTCGATGGGCGGGACCGTCAGCCTCGACGTCGCCTCGTCACGCCCTCGCGACGTCGCCGGCGTGGTGGCGATAAACCCGCAGGTCCTCGACCCCACCCAGCCACTGGCGAGGGTCGCCCCGGTCCTGCAGTACCTCGTCCCGTTCGTCCCCCGGGACGCGGCCGGCCTGCCCACCGACGACATCGCCCGGCCCGACGTCACCGAGGGGGCCTACCCCTGGGTGTCCGCCCGGGCGGCCCAGTCGCTCATCCGTGAACTGCCGCGGATCCGCGGCCAGCTGCTGGACCTCGTCCAGCCGCTCCTCGTCGTCGTGTCGCCCCGCGACCACACCGTGCCGGCGGGCAACAGCGACGCGCTCGTCGAGCTCGTCGGGTCGGCCGACGTCGACCGCCTCGTCTGCGAGCGCTCCTACCACCTGCCACAGCTCGACTGGGACCGGGAACGGGTCGAGGAGGCGGTGCTGGGGTTCGTCGACCGCGTCCACGAGACGGCGGCTGCCTGATGCTGCACGTCGACGACGCCGGGTTCGTGCGGGCCCCCGCGGGGCTCGTGTACCGCCGGCTGACCGACATCGGGCGGTGGCCCACCTGGTGGTCGGGCGTGCGCACCACGGCCATGGCCGACGGCGCCGGCCGCGAGACCTGGGCCGTCGACCTGTCGGTCGGGTGGCGCGGCCTGCGCGTCGCCGTCCAGCCGCACACGTGGCGCCTCGACACCGGGTTCACGATGACCGTCACGGGCGACCTCGACGGGCGGGCCGAGTTCTGGCTCGAGCGCACCGCCGGCGGGACCGTGGTGCACTCCCTGCTGTCGGCCGAGGCCGCCGGCCGGCCCCGGACCGCCCTGCGCCTGTACCGCGCGTGCCTGCGGCGCGGACTGTGGGGCCTCAAGGACGCCGTCCAGACCGAGGTCCGCACCGCCGTGGGGCTGGTCCCATGAGGTGCCCCGACTGCGGCGCGCGCAACACCGCCTCGGCGGCGTTCTGCACGCAGTGCCTGCGGCGATTCGACACCGTCGAGCCCGATGGCCCCGGCGACCCGCCCGCCCCGGCCGTCACGGCCACGCCCGGATCCGCCATCGACGAGCAGTCCTCGCCGTCGGCCGGCGAGGGTGATGCGAGCCGTCCCTTCCGCACGATCGATGGTGAGGTCGAGTGGCGCTGCAGCGGGTGCGGCGAGTGGAACCCGCTGCTGGTCCCGCAGTGCGCCATCTGTGGTCGGGCGCTCGAGGGGGCCGACCGGGGGGCGCAGCAGCGCGAACGGGTCGCCCGCACCCGCAGGCTGCTGTGGGGCGTCGCCGCGGTCCTCTGCGTCGTGGCCGTCGTGGTGCTCGTGCTGTTCCTGTCCGCGATGCGCGGGGTCGGCTGAGCCGGCCCGAGAGGCGATCGGGGACGTGGACTAGCCTCGCGCACGCGTCCACGCCACGTGCCCTGTGAGGAGGACCGTGACACGCGTCGTGCTGTTCACCGGCAAGGGTGGGGTCGGCAAGACCACCTGCGCCGCGGCCACCGCGGCCTCCGTCGCCGCGGCGGGCCGGCGCGTGCTCGTGACGTCCACCGACCCGGCGCACTCCCTCGCCGACGCCTTCGACGTCGCACTCGGGAACGAGCCGGTGCCCGTCGCCGACCGCCTCGACGCCCTGCAGATCGACGCGCAGGCCCGGCTGGAGGTGCACTGGCGCGACATCCGTGACTACCTCGTGCAGCTGCTGGCCTGGGGCGGCATCGGCGACGTGCAGGCGCAGGAGCTCGTGCTGGTGCCGGGCTTCGACGAGCTGTTCGCGCTGCTCGACCTGCAGGAACGGGCCCGCGAGGGACGCTACGACCTCGTCGTCGTCGACTGCGCGCCGACCGCCGAGACGCTGCGCCTGCTCGCGCTGCCGGACGCGCTCGGCTGGTACATCCGCCGACTGCTGCAGCCCGGCCGGCGGGTCGCCCGTGCGGTCCGGCCGCTGTCCGCCCGGGTTGGCGGCGTACCGGTCCCGGACGACGACGTCTTCGGCGCGGTCGAGCGACTGCAGCGGCGGCTGGCCGCCGTGCACACGCTGCTGCAGGACCGCGACCGCAGCAGCGTCCGCCTCGTCGTCAACCCCGAGCGCCTCGTCGTCAACGAGGCCCGGCGCACGGCCACCTCGCTGGCGCTGTTCGGGTACGGGGTCGACGCCGTGCTGGTCAACCGCCTGCTGCCCGACGACCTGTCCGACCCGTGGCTGGATCGGTGGCGGCAGCGGCACGCCGAGCACATGGCGGCGATCCACGAGGGCTTCGCCCCGACGCCCGTGCTGACCGCGCCCCTGCAGGACGACGAGCTGGTCGGCGTCGACGCGCTGGCGGGGTTCGCCGGGGCGCTGTACGGCGACCACGACCCCGGGGCCATCCTGCACCGGGGCGAGTCGCTGGCCGTCGAGGAGACCACCGACGGCCACGTCCTGACGGTCCCGCTGCCCTTCGCCGGGCGCGACGACCTCGACCTGCACCGTCGCGGCGGTGACCTCCACGTGCAGGTCGGCGGGCTCAAGCGCACGATCGCCCTGCCCGCGGCCCTGCGTCGGGCCCGGGTGACGGGCGCCGGGCTGGAGGACGGCCGCCTCGAGGTGCGCTTCGCCCCTGCCGAGGAACCGGCCGCCACCACGGTCGGGGTGCCCTCGTGAGCTCGCACGACCGCCCCGACGCGCCCTGGTGGGCCAGCTCCGGTGCCGACGGCCTCGATCCCGGGGAGGACCCGCTCGACGCCCATCGGCGCGGACGAGCCGGGGACCACGAGACGCCCGGTGACCGTGCCGGCGGCCGGCAGCAGGCGCGGGACCACGGCGGGGGTGAGGTCGTCGACGCCCTGCTCGCGCTGCTCGCGGCGGCCGGTCGGCGGGTCGCGGACCGGGGCGTTGCCGCGGCCGCCGGAGACGTCGCCGCGGCGGCGCACGACGACGGCCAGGTCTGCGACGCCTGCCCGGTCTGTCGCCTGCTTCGCGCCGTGCGCCAGTCGCGGCCCGATGTCGTCACGCACCTCGCCGACGCCGCCCACCACGTGTCGCTCGCGCTGCAGGCCCTCGCCGAGGCCAGCGACACGCCCGACGGTGGGCTCGAGCACATCGACCTCGACCCATGACGGGTTCAGCGGTCGCGATCGGGGTCGACGTCGGGGGCACCCGCCTCCGGGTCGCCGCGGTCGATGACCGTGGGCGGATGGTCGCCCGGGCCGACGGTCCGCGGCCGGCCGGGACGACGCCGTCGGCCTTCGGCCGCGCCCTCCTCGACGACCTGCCGGCACGCATCCGCGACCTCGGCCCCGACCTGCCGGTGGGCATCGGGATCGCCGCGCTGGCGTCCCGGGACGGCACGCTGGTCGACGCGCCCAACCTGCCGGTCGCCGGGCTGGCGCTGGGCGCCCGGGCCCGCGAGGAACTGGGCGTGCCGGTCACGGTGCTCAACGACGCCACGGCGGCCTGCCTCGGCGAGGCGCGCGCCGGGGTCGCGGCCGGGGTCCCCGACGTCGTCATGGTCACCGTCGGCACCGGCATCGGTGGGGGAGCCGTCGTCGGCGGACGGCTGCTGCGCGGCGCCGGGGGGCTGGCCGCCGAGTTCGGCCACCTCGTGGTCGTCCCTGGTGGACGGCGCTGCCCGTGTGGGGCCGACGGGTGCCTCGAGGCCTACGCGTCGGGACGAGCGCTGGGGGTGGTCGCCGCCGAACGCCTCGCCGACGGGGAGGAGTCCCCGGCACTGGCGCGCGAGCCGGTGGTCGACGGTGCCGCGGTCGGTCGGGCGGCCGCCGCCGGCGACGCCCTGGCGCGCGAGGTCGTGGACCGGGCCGGCGAATGGCTCGGCATCGGCATCGCCGACCTCGTGAATGCCTTCGACCCGGGCGTCGTCGTGGTCGGTGGCGGGGCGGGCCAGGGACTGGGCGAGCTCCTGCT
>CAZDIF010000009.1:0-9780 GCA_964505365.1 uncultured Actinomycetota bacterium | reverse complement strand
CGGGCGTCGTCGTGGTCGGTGGCGGGGCGGGCCAGGGACTGGGCGAGCTCCTGCTTGCGCCCGCCCGGCGCGAGCTGCCCGCCCACGTGCTGGGGCGAGACCACCGCCCGATGCCCGAGCTGGTGCTGGCCGAGCTCGGGGACGACGCCGGTGTCGTCGGCGCCGCACTCGCAGCCATCGAGCTCGACTGAACGCCTTCGGCGCGGTGTGCCAGCACCGTGCGAACCGCGAACAGGTGTTCACCGGCGATGGCCCGCGGTCCGTGCCGTCCGTATGCTGCCCGCCGTCACGACCGGCTCGCCGGCTCGTGGCGAACATGGCGCCGGACGACACGGGCCACATCACCACCCACCGCCGTGCGCCGGGCCATCTGGGGGCAACCAGTGGCCGGGGGTGCGCCGAACGCACCAGCACTTCGGTGCGCTCCACGGCCGGCCGAAGCACGGGCGGTCCTCCCGATTCGGGCGCCGTTCGGGCGCCGCTGACACCCCGTTCGAGGGTCTCTGTGCGCAGCATCACCACCCCCATCCTTGGCGTGCTCCTGGCGCTGTCGCTCCTGCTGGCGTCCGCCCCGCCGGCGGAGGCTGCCGGCACGCCCCCGCGACGTCGGTTGGCCGACCTGGCCGACCAGCGTGACGCGGCACGTGAGCGTGCGGCGACGCTGGCGACCAAGGTGCGTCGTGTGACCAACCAGCTCGAGAAGACGACCGACACGTCGCTGGTGCTGGGGCTGCAACGCGCCGAGCTGGTCCATCGACTCGCCGTGGCCGAGGTGGAGCTGGAGGATGGCGAGGCATTCCTCTCGCCCTTCGAGCGGGTCGTGGCGTCGGACGCCTACGAGCAGCTCGTGCGGAAGCAGGACGCGCTGACGCGCCGGGACGGCAAGCTGGACGGCAAGCAGGAGGAGCTGACGGCACGCCGTGTCCAG
The DNA here is from genome assembly GCA_964505365.1 of uncultured Actinomycetota bacterium. GTDB lineage: Bacteria > Actinomycetota > Nitriliruptoria > Nitriliruptorales > Nitriliruptoraceae > CAWCLK01. The sequence goes on along the minus strand of CAZDIF010000009.1, from coordinate 8,852 downwards.
CTCGTGGAGGAGCTGCAGGCCGTGCGGAGGAAGATCCGGCAGACGACGGCGGCGATCACGGAGCTCAAGCAGCTGCAGCCCCGCGTCCGCGACCACCGTGGGCCCGGCATGGTCGAGGTCGGCGGCATCGTCGTGAGGGCGGACCTGGGAGAGCGGCTGGCCGCGCTGCTGTGGCACGCACGCGCCGACGGCCACGACCTGACCGGGTACGGCTGGCGGTCACCCGCGAAGACGGCGAAGCTGCGGAAGGTCAACGGCTGCCCGGACGTGCACCGGGCCCCGCCGTCGGCGTGCCGCGTGCCGACGGCCCGCCCGGGGACGTCGATGCACGAGACGGGCCTGGCGGTCGACTTCCGGATCGATGGCCAGTCCATCTGCTTCCCGAGGGCGAGCGCGGCGTGCGGTCACCCGGCCTACCGGTGGCTGGTCGCGAACGCCGGCGCGTACGGGCTCCGCAACCTGCCGTCCGAGGCGTGGCACTGGTCGACCACCGGTCGCTGACCACCGCCGCTACGGTCGCGCGTCCTCGACGCCCCCACCGCTGTGAGCCCGCCGTGACCGAGGACCTGACCTTCCCCCGCGCGCACGCCCGTTCGCGGCGCTTCACCCTGGGACGGCCGAGGTCGTTCACGGTGGCGCCGGCCGGGGACCGGGTGCTGTTCCTGCGCTCGACGGCGGGCGAGGACCCCGTCCACCACCTGTGGTCCCTGGACCCGACGACGGGCGAGGAGACGCGCGTGGTGGACGTGGCCGACCTCGGTGCGGACGACGGGGACCTGCCAGCCGCGGAGCGGGCACGCCGCGAGCGCGCGCGGGAGCAGGCCGACGGGATCGTCGCCTACGCCACCGACCGCGACGTGGACACCGTCGCGTTCGCGCTGGGTGGGCGGGCCTTCTGGACCGACCTGCGCACCGGGGACACCCGCGAGCTCGCGGCCGACGGTGCGGTCCACGACGTCCGCCCGTCGCCGGACGGTGCTCGCGTCGGCGCGGTGGTCCAGGACGCCGCCGGCCGGGCGTCGCTGCACGTCAGCGACGGCGACCGGCTCGTCCCCCTCGTGGACGAGGCCGGGGTGTCGTGGGCGGTGCCGGACTTCGTGGCCGCCGAGGAGATGCAGCGGCTGCGCGGCTGGTGGTGGGGACCGGACGCCACGCGGCTGCTGGCCTGCCGGGTGGACGACTCGGCGGTCGGGACGGTCACGATCGCCGACCCCGCCAACCCCGATCGACCGGCGGTCGAGCACCGGTACCCGATGGCGGGCACCACCAACCCGGACGTGACGCTGTGGTCCGTCGACGTCGCCACCGGCGCACGCACCGAGGTCGCGTGGGACCGGGAGGCCATGCCCTACCTCGCGGTCGTGTGCTGGGGCGGCGAGCAGCCGGCCCTGCTGCAGGTGCAGTCGCGGGACCAGCGCACGATGCAGGTCCTGGCCGTGGCGGAGGACGGGTTGACGCGCCTGCTGCACGAGGAGGCCGACGACGCCTGGGTGGAGCTCGTCCCGGGGTCGCCCGCGTGGGCCGGTGACCGCCTCGCCGTGGTGGCCGACCGCCGCGACCACGGGCCCGCGGGCAGCCGGGTCCTGCTGCTCGACGGGCAGGTCGCCACGCCGGCCGGCATGCAGGTGCGCTCGGTCTCGAGCGTCGACGAGGACGCCGTGTGGCTGACGGCCTCCGTGGACGACCCGACACAGGTCCACCTCGTGCGGGTGGACGTGGCGGACGGGACCACCACCGTCGTGACCGACGAGGCGGGCGTCCACGCGGCCACCGTGGGCGGACCCACGCGCGTGCTGGCGAGCCAGCGGCTCGAGGGGGAACCGACCGTGACGGTGCGTGGGCCGGACGGTGTCGATCGTGGGGTCGCCGGACGCTCGCTCGACCCCGGGATCGAACCGCAGGTGGAGCTGCTGGAGCTGGGGGAGCGGGGGTTGCGGGCGGCCCTGCTGCGCCCGGACGGCGACGGCCCCTGGCCGGTGCTGCTCGATCCCTACGGCGGCCCGCACGCCCAGCGGGTCGTGCAGTCGAGGAACGCCTTCCTCACCCCGGCGTGGTTCGCACGCCACGGCTTCGCGGTCCTGGTCGTGGACGGTCGGGGATCACCCGGCCGAGGGCCGGCCTGGGAGCGGGAGGTGCACGGCGACCTGGCCAGCCCGCCCCTGGAGGACCAGGTCGCGGCGCTGCACGCCGCGGCGGAGCGCGAGCCGCGGCTCGACCTCGACCGGGTCGCGATCCGCGGGTGGTCCTTCGGCGGCTACCTCGCCGCGCTCGCGTGCCTGCGGCGTCCGGACGTGTTCCGAGCCGGGATCGTCGGGGCGCCGGTGACCGACTGGCGCCTCTACGACACGCACTACACCGAGCGCTACCTCGGCCATCCCGACGAGCAGCCGGAGGCGTACCGGCACAGCAGCGTCGTCGACGCGGCGGGTCGGCTGCTCGAGGCCGCCGATCCCCCCGATGGCGGTCGTTCCCCGGACCTGCTGGTGATCCACGGGCTGGCGGACGACAACGTGCTCGCGGCCCACGCCCTGCGGCTGTCGTCGGCACTGCTGGCGGCGGGCCGGCCCCATGCCTTCCTGCCGCTGTCGGGCGTGACCCACATGACCCCGCAGGAGGTCGTGGCCGAGAACCTGCTCCACCTGCAGGTGGACTTCCTGCGCCGGGCGCTGGACTGACCCCGGCCCTGTCCGTCCGACGGTGACCCCCGAACAGTCGCCCTCGACTATGTTGACGTGTGTGTCGACTCGACGGCCCGCCGCCGGCCGTCCCAGGACCCGACAGGGAGCCCCTCACGATGCCCGGGATGCGCGACGCGCCCCGCATGTACCGCGTCCTCAAGCGGATCCTTCCCTCGGCCGTCGTGCCGTACCTGCACATGCAGGTCGAGGGGCTCGACCACGTGCCCGACCAGCAGCCCGCGGTCATCGCGTCGAACCACCTGTCGTTCATCGACTCGATCGTGATCCCGCTGTCGCTGCCGCGGCCGGTGTACTACCTCGGCAAGGCCGACTACTTCGACTCGTGGCGGACGCGCTGGTTCTTCGAGGGGGCCGGGGTCGTCCCGGTCAAGCGCGAGGGTCGCGGGTCCGGCGACGCGGCGCTCGAGACGGGCATCGAGATCCTGCAGTCCGGCGACATCGTCGGCATCTACCCCGAGGGCACGCGCAGCCCGGACGGGCGCCTGTACCGGGGCAAGACCGGTCCGGTGCGCATGGCGCTGGCCGCCGGCGTGCCGCTCATCCCGTGTGCGGTGATCGGCACGGACCGCGCCCAGCCCCCCGGCAAGTACACGATCACGCGGCACCCGGTGACGGTGCGCTTCGGCCGCCCGCTGGACGTCACCCGCTACGCCGACCAGGCCGAGGATCCCTTCGCGCTGCGCTCGGCCACCGACGAGCTCATGTACGAGATCATGATGCTGTCGGGCCAGGAGTACGTCGACGAGTACGCCTCCCGGGTCAAGGCCGGCGAGGTCGACGTGTCCGAGACCACCGACGGGCACGCCAGGCCCGGGCAGGACGGCGCCGTCGTGGACGACCAGCGGGTCGAGGGCGAGCGCCGCGCCGGCTGACGCCGCAGGCGGCGAGCACGCACGGCGCTCAGCTGTCCTCGAACTCCAGCGATGCGGAGTTGATGCAGTAGCGCAGGCCCGTGGGCTGGTCGGGGGCGTCGTCGAAGACGTGGCCGAGGTGGCCACCGCAGGTGCGGCAGACGACCTCGACGCGCTGCATCCCGAGGCTGCGGTCGTCGTGGTACTCGACGGCGTCCTCGTCGGCCGGCTGGTGGAAGCTGGGCCAGCCGCAGTGGGCGTCGAACTTCGTGCTGCTGGTGAACAGCACCGTGCCGCAGCCGGCGCACCGGTACTCGCCCGTGTCCCAGTGGTCCCAGTACGCGCCGGTGAAGGGCGCCTCGGTTCCCTTGTCCCGCAGGATCGCGAACTGGGTGTCGCTCAGCCGCTCGCGCCACTGCTCGTCGGTCAGCGCGGCGGGCTCGGTGTCGGTGGGGTCGGACACGGCACGGCTCCTGGTCGACGAGACGCCCCCGACGGTACCGCCGGTCAGCAGGTCGGGGTCAGCTCGACGCCGCCGGCGGCCACCCGGGCCCGGGCCCCGGCCGCCAGTTCGTCCAGCCGCCGGTACAGGGCATCGCCCGGGCACGCGGTGACGGCGTGGTCCCGGTGGCCGGTCACCGTGTCCAGCCCCACCGCGAAGTGGCCCGACGCCCAGGCCAGCACCCGGGCCGCCGCGTCGAACTGGGCGGGCGCGGGCTCCTGCTCGTCGAAGTTGCCGTCCAGCAGCAGGAGGAAGTGCCCGGCCGGGTCGTAGCTGGTCCCGGTGTCCCCGACGAGGTCCCACGGCCGCAGCTCGAAGACCCGGCCGTCGCGGTCGACCGCCACGTGGTAGGCGATGTCGGGCCAGCCGCGCCGGTCCATGTGGAGGTCCTGGTACTGGCGCAGGTGCCGTGGCCCGTCACCGCCACGTGCGACGACGGCGCTGTGGTGCACGGTCAGCTGCCGGATCGTGTGCGGCTGCATGCCGCTGCCCGCCGGTCGGGCCTGCCAGTCCTGTCGGCAGTGCAGGTCCACCCGCACCGGCGTGGGGGGCGCGGTGGGGGGTGGTGGCGTGGTCTCGGGCGCAGGAGCCGGCCGTGAGGTGGGCGGGCCCGACGACGCGGGGGACGACGGCCCCACCGTCGACTCGACCCCGGCAGGGCCCGCGCAGGCTGCCGCTGCGCCGAGGGTCATCAGCCGCAGCACCGTGCGGCGGTCGAGGTGGTCGGCCATGTCGTTCCCGGTGTCGGCCCGGTGACCGTATGGTGTGGCGCCCGTCGCGTGCGACGACCGTCAGGAGCAGGGGATGGAGCTGGAGGCGTCGCTGGCCGCCAACCGCGACAACTGGAACGAGCGGGTGGCCGCCCACGCCGCGTCGGGCGACTACGCCGTCGACAGCTTCGCCTCGGATCCGGACCGGATCTCGCCCGTGGTCGCGTTCGACCGGCCACGCATGGGGGAGGTCACGGGCCTGCGGCTGGTCCACCTGCAGTGCCACATCGGCACGGACACGCTGTCGTGGGCCCGGCTGGGGGCCACCGTGACGGGCGTGGACTTCTCCGGGCCCGCGCTGGAGGTCGCCCGCGACCTGGCGGGCCACATGGGCCACGACGACGCCCGGTTCATCGAGGCCACGGTCTCCGACGCCCCCCGGGCGCTGGCGGGCGAGCGGTACGACGTCGTCTACACCGGCGTCGGTGCCCTGTGCTGGCTGCCGAGCATCGACCGGTGGGCGCAGGTGGTGGCGGACCTGCTGGCGCCCGGTGGCCGGCTCTTCCTCCGCGAGGGCCACCCGATGCTCTGGGCCCTCGACCACGACCGCACCGACGACGCGCTGGTCGTGGCCACCCCGTACTTCGAACGCGAGCAGCCGGTCCGCTTCGACGAGGGCGGCACCTACGTCGACGTCGGGCCCGACGTCACGTTCCAGCACACGGTCACCTACGAGTGGAACCACGGCATCGGCGAGGTCGTGGGTGCGCTGCTCGAGCGTGGACTCGTACTGGAGCACCTCGAGGAGCACCGCTCGGTGCCGTGGCGCCCGTGGGAGGTGTTCGAGCCGTCCGAGGAGCACGCGGGGGAGTGGGTGCTGCCGACGGCGCAGCGCGACCTCGTGCCCCTGACCTACACCCTGGTCGCTCGGCGACCCGCCGACGGATCGGCCCGCGGCTAGGGTGTCGCGGACTCCTCCCGACGCGAGCGCGCCCCGATGCCACTGCCCGAGCTGGACCCCGAGCAGCGCCGCCAGGCGCTGGCCCGGGCCGCCGAGGTGCGACAGATCCGCGCCCAGGTCAAGCAGATGCTCAAGACCGGCGAGATCACGGTGGCGGACGTGCTCGAGCGGGCGGGCACGGCCGAGCCGCTGGCCAAGATGAAGGTGTCCGAGCTGCTCGAGGCCCTGCCCAACATCGGCCGCGTCCGGGCGCGCCGGCTGATGGAGCGGCTGGACATCGCGCCGACGCGGCGGCTGCGTGGCCTCGGCCCGCGCCAGACCGAGGCGCTGCTGGAGGCCCTCGAGTCGTGACCGACCGGGCCACGATCACGGTCGGCGGCATGGCCGGCACCGGCACGTCGACGCTGTCGCGGCGGCTCGCGGAGCGGCTCGGCCTGCCCTACGTCTACACGGGTGGGCTGTTCCGCGAGGAGGCGGCGCGTCGGGGGCTGACGCTGGACGAGTTCAGCGAGCTGACCCGTCGTGACGAATCGGTCGACCGGGCCCTCGACGAACGCCAGCTCGAGCTGCTGACCGCCGGGGGGCTGGTGCTGGAGGGCCGCATGGCCGGCTGGCTGGCCCACCGGCACGGGGTGCCGGCGCTGACGGTCTGGGTCACGTGCGACGAGGAGGTGCGGCTGCGGCGCATCACCGACCGCGACGGTGGCGACCTCGAGGAGCAGCGGGTGCGCACACGCGCACGCGAGGCCAGCGAACGCGACCGCTACCGGCGCTACTACGGGGCCGACATCGGCGACCTCGAGCTGTACGACGTGGTGCTGGACTCGACCGACGCGACGCCCGACGAGCTGGTGGACCGGGTGGTCAGCGCGCTGACGTGACCCGTCGTCGTCGTGGTGGCCGGTCGCTACCATGGCGGCGCGACGTCCCCGCGCCGCGCGTTCGCGTGTGCGCAGATCCTCTCGCGCACCTCCTCCCGCAGAAAGGCACGGCCATCGCCCGCATCGACGACCTCATGGACACGGTGGATTCGAAGTTCCACCTCGTCCACCTCGCAGCCAAGCGCGCCCGCGAGATCAACGAGTACTACGGCCAGCTCGGCGAGGGACTCGGCCAGCACGTCCCCCCGCTGGTGGTGACCGACTCCAACAAGCCGCTGTCGATCGCCCTCGAGGAGATCGCCCAGGGCAAGATCGTCGTCGCGGACCCGGACGAGGGCTTCGAGCCCCTCGGGACCGACGTGGACGTGGCCGACGAGGAGGAGTGACCTCCTCGGTCGGGGACCGACCAGCGAGCTGATGTCGTGGACGACGTGATCCTGCAGGGACGGCGCGTCGTCCTCGGCGTGTCCGGGGGCATCGCCGCCTACAAGGCCGTGCTGCTCGCCCGGCTGCTGCTGACCGCCGGCGCCACCGTGGACGTGGTCCTGACCCGCGGCGCCGCGTCGTTCGTCGGCGCCGCGACGTTCGAGGGCATCACCGGTCGTCCGGTCCGCACCGAGGTCTGGGAGGACATCCCCGACGAGACCCACGTCGCGTTGGCACGTGCCGCCGACGTCGTGGTGGTCTACCCGGCCACCGCCCACCTGCTCGCGCGGACGGCGTCCGGCCTGGCCGACGACCTGCTGACCACGACCCTGCTGGCCGCGACCTGCCCGGTGGTGATGGCGCCGGCCATGCACACCGAGATGTGGCGGCACCCGGCGACCGTGGCCAACGCCGAGGCCCTGCGCGCCCGTGGCGTGCACCTGGTCGGCCCGGCCGACGGCCCGCTCATGGGAGGCGACACCGGGCCCGGTCGCGCCGCCGAACCCGACGAGGTCGCCCACGCCGTGGCCCGGGCGCTGGCCGGCACCGTCGACCTCGCCGGCCGCCACGTGGTGGTGACCGCCGGCGGCACGCGCGAGGCGATCGACCCGGTCCGCTACCTCGGCAACCGGTCCACCGGCCGCATGGGGTTCGCGATCGCCGAGGTCGCCGCTCGCCGCGGTGCCAAGGTGACGCTCGTCGCCGCCCCGACGCACCTGCCCACCCCGCCCGGCGTCGAGCGGGTGGACGTGGTCAGCGCCCGGGACATGCACGACGAGGTCCTGGCGCTGGCGGCCGACGCCGACGTGCTCGTGAAGGCCGCCGCCGTCGCCGACTTCCGCCCCTCCCGGGCGTCCGAGCGCAAGCTCAAGAAGGCGGACGGAGTCCCGACGGTCGAGCTCGAGCGCAACCCCGACATCCTCGCCGAGGTGGGCGCCCGCCGTCGCGAGGAGGGGACGGGCCCGACCGTGCTGGTCGGCTTCGCCGCCGAGACCGACGACGTCCAGGCCAACGCGCAGGCCAAGCTCGAGCGCAAGGGCTGCGACCTGCTGGTCGTCAACGACGTCACCTCGCCGGGCGCCGGGTTCGCCCACGAGACGAACCACGTCTGGATCCTCGAGGCGGACGCCGACCCGACCGAGGTGGCCCTGACGACCAAGGCCGAGGTGGCGGGCCAGCTGCTGGACCGAGTCGTCAGCCGCCTCGGTTAGGCTGCCGAGCCGCCACGCCGACACTGGAGCACCCGTGAGCCGTCGCATGCTGTTCACGTCGGAATCGGTCACCGAGGGCCACCCGGACAAGATGGCCGACCAGATCTCCGACTCGATCCTCGATGCCATCCTCGAGAAGGACCCCGACGGCCGCGTCGCGTGCGAGACGCTGGTGACCACGGGCCAGGTCATGGTCGTCGGCGAGATCTCCACCTCGACCTACGTGGACATCCCCAGCCGCGTGCGCGAGACCATCCTCCAGATCGGCTACGACAGCCACGACATGGGCTTCGACGGGCTGACCTGCGGGGTGTCGGTCGCCATCGACGAGCAGTCACCCGACATCGCCAGCGGCGTCGACGACGCCCTCGAGGGCCGCGGCACCGAGCGCGACCCCTACGCCACCCTCGGCGCCGGCGACCAGGGGATGATGTTCGGCTACGCCACCGACGAGTCCGACACGCTCATGCCGATGCCGATCCACCTCGCGCACCGCATGGCCGAGCGGCTCACGGCCGTGCGCCGGGCCGGGCCCATCCCGTACCTGCGCCCCGACGGCAAGACCCAGGTGACGCTGCGGTACGAGGACGGCCGCCCGGTCGCCGTGGACA
>CAZDIF010000008.1:10536-21187 GCA_964505365.1 uncultured Actinomycetota bacterium | reverse complement strand
CTCGGGGACCTCGACCCGCCGGGATCGCACGTACTCGCCCAGGCCCTTGGCCTGCGGGTCCGGGCGGGTGGACGACGACACGCCCTCGCCGAGCAGGCCATGGACCACGACGTTGACGGCGCGCAGGTTCGGCAGCGGGTGGAGGGTCACCTCGAGGTCGGCGGCCTCCGGCAGCAGCTCGCGGACCCGGTCCTCGGTCAGCCACCGGCCCAGCCATGCCCCGGCCTCGTCCGTGCGGGCCCACAATCCGATGTTGGCGTTGCCGCCCTTGTCGCCGGACCGGGCGCCGACCACCGTGCCCAGCGGTACCCGCCGGGTCGGGCCTGCCGGCACCGGCACGTCCGGCAACGACACCTCGGGGTCGCCGGTGGCCGCCTCGGGGTCGCAGGGACCGGGTTCGACCCGCACGCGCATGCCGTCGTGGTCGACCATGGCCTCGTCGACCTCCTCGCGGTCGACCAGCGCCGGCCAGTACACCCCGAACGGCGAGGCGTCCTGCGGCGGCGTCGTGAACGTGGCGCCGGGATAGCTCGCCAGCGCCAGCTCGACGAGCCGGCCCGCGAACGCGCGCTTGTCGACGAGCCTCGCGTCGCGTGCCTTGGCCGTGACGACCAGGTGCGCGGCCGCCTCGGCGTTTCGGTCGGCGTCCTCGTGGTCCGACCGGATCAGCCGCACGTCCAGCTCGTCCAGGTCGTCGACCGGCAGGACGCGGTCCAGGGTTCGCCGCACCAGGTCCGCCTTGGCCTCGATCTCCAGGCCCGTCAGCACGAACGTCAGTTGGTTGCGGAACCCGCCCAGCGTGTTGATCGCGACCTTCAGCGTGTCGGTCGGCGGCTCGCCGCGGACGCCGGAGATCCGCACGCGGTCGGGACCCTCCTGGTCGAGTTCGATGGTGTCGAACCGGGTGATGACGTCGGGGTTGAGGTACCGGGCGGGCCCGATCTCGTACAGCAGCTGTGCGGTGACCGTGTCGACCGTCACCGCGCCGCCCGTGCCCTCGTGCTTGGTGATCACTGACGTCCCGTCCGCGTGCACCTCGGCGATCGGGAAGCCCGGGTGCTCCAGCCCCTCGACCTCGGTGAAGAACGGGAAGTTGCCGCCGGTGGCCTGCGCGCCGCACTCGATGACGTGGCCCGCCGCCACGGCGCCGGCCAGCGCGTCCCAGTCGTCGCGGTCCCAACCGTGGTGCCAGGCCGCCGGGCCGACCACCAGGGCGGCGTCGGTCACCCGGGGGCAGATGACGATGTCCGCGCCGCGCGACAGCGCCGTCGCGATGCCCCAGCCGCCGAGGTAGGCGTTCGCCGTCAGCGCCGGCATCCCGTGCTCGGCGAACGGCTGGCCGGTGTCCAGGTGCGTGAACGGGTTGCCCGCGGCCGTCAGCTCCTCCATCCGGGGCAACAGGTCGTCCCCCTCGACGTGGGCGACGCGCAGGTCCAGCCCGGCGGCCTCGACGAGCTCGCGGACCTCCGCCGCCAACGTGGCCGGGGCCAGCCCACCGGCGTTCACGACGACCTTCACGCCGCGTGCGGCGACCTCGTGCAGGTCCCGCTCGAGCTGGCGTCGGAACGTCTTCGCGTAGCCGCGACCGTCCTTCGAGTGGCTGCGCCACAGGATCAGCATCGTCAGCTCGGCGAGGTAGTCGCCGGTGACCACGTCGACGGGCCCGCCCGTCAGCACCTCGCGGAACGCCTCGAAGCGGTCCCCGTAGAAGCCCGAGCAGTTCGCGATCCGCAGTGCGTCGGTGGCCATGGCTGATGCTCCTTCGACGCCCGCCACGCTAGCTCGGTGCCCCCGTCGGGGAACGATCGGTGCTGGATCGTTCCGCTTCCGAGGTCGTGTGGCCGGCGGTCGACGGACCGGGCCCGCCCGCAGCCACACCGTCACCGCGGTGTTACCTTCGCGTGCACATCCCGACATCACCGGGGAGGCCCCATGTCCCGAGGCACTCGTGTTCGCGTCGTCGTCGTGTTGACGGTGTCGGCGTGGCTGTTGCTGTTGGCGCCGGCGCAGGCCTACATCGATGGGGGGTCGGTGTCGGTGATCTTCCAGGCGCTGGTGGCCGGGATCGCGGCGATCGGGACGGGGATCGCGGTGTCGTGGCACCGGATCAGCGCGTTCTTCAAGCGTGACCGGTCGGACGGGGCGGCCGAGGGCGAGGCGGATGCGGCGGCCGACGATCGCGAGCACGTGTAGGGGGTCTGGTGGGGTCGTGGTCGGGCACGCGGGTGCCCGGGTCGTTCCGCGACCCGGCGGGTTTCGTGTTCGAGTCCGACGGGGTGCTGTACCGGGAGGTGGACCGCTCGTTCGCCGAGACGTGGGATGCGGTGGCCGCCTCGGGGCTGTTCGAGGCGTTGCAGGCTGAGGGGCTGCTGGTGGACCACGAGGTGGTCGACCGTTCGGTGGGCTCGGAGCGGGCGCACGTGGTGGTGCGGCCCGAGCGGGTGCCGGTGATCTCGTTCCCGTACGAGTGGTGTCCGGGGCAGCTGCGGGATGCGGCGCTGTTGACGCTGCGGGTGCAGGCGGTGGCGTTGGAGCACGGGATGATCCTGCGGGATGCGTCGGCGTTCAACGTGCAGTTGCGGCGTGGGCGGCCGGTGTTCATCGACACGTTGTCGTTCGCGCCGTGGGAGGAGGGCACCCCGTGGGTGGCCTACGGGCAGTTCTGCGAGCAGTTTTTGGCGCCGCTGGTGCTGCAGACCACGGTGGACCATCGGTTGCGGCGGCTGCTGGTGGCCGACCTGGGTGGGGTGCCGCTGGACCTGGCTGCGGCGCTGGCGCCGGGCCGTACGCGGTTGCGGCCGGGGCTGTTGACCCATCTGCACCTGCATGCGAAGGCCCGCCGCAGCTCCGAGGCCGATCCGGACGTCCAGCCCCGCCAGGCGCGGTTCTCGACCAACGCGATGGTGGGGCTGGTGCGGGGGCTGCGCAAGACGGTGGAGTCGTTGACCTGGGATGGTGGCGGGACCGTGTGGGGCGACTACGAGGTGACCGCCGACCACTACGACGACGCCGGCCGGCAGGTCAAGGAGCAGGCGGTCCGGGATGCGGTCGCGGCGGTTGGGCCGTCGCTGGTGTGGGACCTGGGGGCGAACACGGGCCGGTTCGCGCAGCTGGCCACCGAGGCCGGCGCGACCGCGGTGGCCTGGGACCTGGACGCCGGCGCGGTCGAACGGGCCTGGCAGCGGATCTCGGCCGACCCGCCCGTTGACGGGGACCTGGTGCCGCTGGTGGCCGACCTGGCCAACCCGTCCCCGGCGCTGGGGTGGGCCCACAGCGAGCGGCCATCGCTGGCCGACCGTGGCCCGGCCGACCTGGTGCTCGCGCTGGCGCTGGTGCACCACCTGGCCATCGGCAACAACGTCCCGCTGCCCGACGTGCTCGCCCAGCTGTCGCGGCTCGGCCGCAACCTGCTGGTCGAGTGGGTGCCCCGCACCGACCGCAAGGTCCGCACCCTGCTCGCCACCCGCGAGGACGTCTTCGACGGCTACACCGACGAGGGCTTCGAGGCCGCCGTCGCCGCCGTCGGCGAGGTCCAGGCCCGCACCCCCGTGCCCGGCACCGACCGACAACTGGTCCTGGTGCGCTGCCACGGCGCGTGACCGGCACGCCGGCGCCCGATCCCCCCGCGGCGGTGGCGGCCATGGGTCGTGTCGCGGTGCACCCGGTCCTGGTCGCCGCATGGCCGGCCCTGACGCTGTGGGGCGCCAACGTCCACGAGGTGCTGCCCGGTGACGTCTGGCCCGTCATGGTCGTGCCGGTCGTGGCCGCGGCCGTCGTGTGGGGCGTCGCCGCGCTGGGGATGCGCTCGGCCCGCCGCGGGGCGCTCGCGACGACGGCGGCGGCGGCCGTGGTCCTCAACGCCGGGCGGGTCACCGGCGGCGCGCCCGCGGCCTGGGCCGTGTGGGTGGCCGCCGGCCTGCTGGTCGCGGCCGTCGTCGGCGCTGTGCTGCTGCGGTCGCCCGGGCTGCGCTCGGCCACCGCCGTCGCGAACGTCCTCGGCGTCGTGCTGGTGCTGGCGTCGCTGCCCCCGATCCTGTCCGCCTGGGGGCCCGGCGGGGGTGCCGTGGCCGTCCCCGAGGAGCTGGTCGACGCCGGCGGGCTGGCCGGTCGCGACATCTGGTACATCATCCCGGATCGCTACCCCCGGGCCGACACCCTGCAGACCGAGTTCGGCTTCGACAACGGCCCCTTCCTCGACCGGCTGGAGGACTGGGGCTTCCAGGTGGCCGAGAACTCGTTGGCCAACTACCCGAAGACGGCCCACTCGCTGGCAGCCACGTGGAACCTCGCACCGCTCGACGAGCTCATCCCGGACCCGCCCGCCGACGGCAGTGACTGGCAGCCGATCTACTCGCTGCTGCGGGAGCACCGCCTTGGCCAGCTGCTGACCGACGTCGGCTACGAGTACATCCACCTCGCCACGTGGTGGTCGCCGACCTCGACCGCCGACAGCGCCGACCGGGTCCTGCGCGCCGACACGCACTCGGAGTTCCAGTCGGTGTGGGAGGCCCAGACGCTGCTGCCCGCCCTGCGGCCTGCCGAGGAGGAGACCGGCGAGGAGCCGACGCTGCGCGAGCGCAACCGCCGCCACTCCGCGTTCCAGCTGGACCAGCTCGACCGCCTGTCCTCCACGCCCCACGACCGGCCGCGCTTCGTCCTCGCGCACATCACGCTGCCGCACGAGCCGTACGTGTTCGACGCCGACGGCAGCCTGCTCACGCAGGCGGAGGCGGCCGCACGCAGCCGCGAGGAGAACATCGTCGGCCAGGTCCAGTACGTGAACCTGCGGCTGGAGGCCCTGTTCGAACAGCTCCTCGACGGGCCCCCCGAGACGTGGCCGGTCATCGTCCTGCAGTCCGACGAGGGCCCGCACCCGGCCGAGCGGACCGGCCCGTCCTACGACTGGACGACCGCACCGACGCACGTGGTGGAGGAGAAGCTCCGCACGATCTCGGCGATCCTGCTGCCCGGCTCCGACGTCGAGCTGCCAGAGGACCTCACGGGCGTCGACACCTTCCGGTACGTCCTCGACGAGACGATCGGCACCGACCTCGGCCCCGTCGACGACCCGCCCGTCGCGGTGTTCCCGGGCGAGGACCACCTGTACGACCTCCACGACGTCTCCGATCGGATCGAGTGACATGGACGCCTTCTACGAGCCGCTGGCCGAGGACCGCGTGCGGTCCACGAAGCACACCACCGGGCCGTGGGATCCCGGGTCGCAGCACGCCGGGCCACCGGCGGCGCTGCTCGGCGGTGCCATGCAGGCGGCCGTGCCGGAACTGGGCTTCACGCGGTTGACCTTCGAGATCCTGCGGCCCGTGCCCGTCGCCGAGCTGTCGGTGCAGGTCGAGGTGGTGCGGCCCGGCCGCCGCATCAGCCTCGTCGAGGGCAGGCTGGCCGACGGCGACGGCCCGTGCCTGCTCGCACGGGCCTGGGGCATGCGGCGGACCGACGTGGCGCTCGACGTGCCCCATCCCGACCCCGCCCTGGACGGTCCGGACGCGGCCCGTCCGGCGCCGTTCTTCGAGGTCGCCAGCGAGGTCGGCTGGCACACCGCCATGGAGCTGCGGTTCCTGTCCGGTGGCGCGTTCGAGGATCACGGTCCCGCCCGCGCCTGGGGGCGGCCGCGGGTCGACCTCGTGGCCGGTCGTGCCTGGACGCCCCTCGAGCGCGTGCTGGTGCTGGCCGACGCGGGCAACGGCGTGTCCTCGGCCGCGGACGTGCGCCGGTGGATGTTCATCAACACCGACCTGACGGTCCACCTCACCCGGGAGCCCACGGGTGAGTGGGTGGCGCTGGACGCGCACTCGGTGTACGAACCGTCCGGTGTCGGTGCTGCGTACAGCGTCGTCCACGACGAACGCGGCCCCATCGGGCGGGCCGCGCAGTCGTTGTTCGTGGGTCCCCAGCCGGGCGCCTGACAGCGGCGCCCGGCTGGGTGGTGCCTACGGCTGGGTGGGGTCCGTCGGACGCTCGCCGAGGGTCACCTCGAGCGTGACCTCCTCGCCACCACGGAGCACCGTCAGGGTGACGGTGTCACCGACCTGGCGCGTCTGGACCTCGGCTGCCAGCTGCTCGAACGAGGTGATCGGCGTGTCGTCGAGCGCGGTGACGATGTCGCCCTGCTGGAGGCCGGCGTCGGCCGCCGGGCTGTCCTCCTCGATGCTGGCGATGACCGCGCCCTCGTCCGTGGGCAGGCCGTACAGCTCGGCGACCTGGGGGTCGACCGTGCCGCCACGGACACCGATCCACGCGTGGGCGACGCTGCCGGTCTCGATCAGCTGGTCGGCGACCGACTGCACCGTGTCGACGGGGATCGCGAAGCCGATGCCGTCGGACCCGCCGCCGCTGCTCGCGATGGCGGTGTTGATGCCGATGAGCCGGCCGGATCCGTCGACCAGTGCCCCGCCGGAGTTGCCCGGGTTGATCGCGGCGTCGGTCTGCACCATGTCGATGATGGGGGCACCCTGGGCGGTGACGGTCCGGTTCAGCGCGGACACGATCCCGGCCGTCACGGACCCGTCGAGGCCGAACGGCGAGCCCACGGCCACGGCGGTGTCGCCGATCGCGGGGCTCTCCTCGGCGATCGGCAGGACCGGCAGGTCCTCGGCGTCGACCCGCAGCACCGCGAGGTCGGACACCGGGTCGGTCCCGACGACCTCGGCCTCGTGCTCCTGGCCGGACGGCAACGTCACCGACACCTGGGCCGCGCCCTCGACGACGTGGTTGTTCGTCACGAGGTAGCCGTCGCTGCGGTAGACCACCGCGGAGCCCGAGCCCGTGCCGGCCGGACCGCGCACGTCGACACGGGCGACGGACGGCGTCACGTCCGCGGCGATGGCGGCGACCGGGGCATCGGCCGCGTCGTCGGTCGTGGTGGCCTCACCCTCGTCGTCGGACGAGTCCGCTGGCGCGGTGGCCGTCGCTGGGGCCGGCTCGTCGTCCGCCAGCGTGATGGGCACGGCGACGGAGGCGGCGGCCACGGCCCCGACCGCCGCCACGGCGATGTAGTGGCGCAGTCGCAACGGCGCCGGTCCCGCCGTCGCGGGTGGGGGCGTGCTCGGTGGCGGTGGGGGCGGCGGCGGTGACGCCTGCGGTGGGGAGTCCTGCATCGTCATGGTGTGCTCCTCTGGGGACGTCGTGGACGGTACGAAGCGTCCTGCAGGGCCCCGTGGGCGGGATGTGAAGGTCGTGCAAGGACTTCGTCACGGTTCCGCAGGAGCCCCCGCGACCTACCCTGTGGGCGCTTGACTGCGACCCGGCCGCCGAGACCCGAGGATCCGTGCCCCGACTGCTGCTCGTCGAGGACGACCAGGGCATCGCGACCCCGCTGGCCGGCGCGCTGCGCACCAGCGGCTTCGAGGTCGAGCACGTCGCCACCGGCGCCGACGCCCTGGGAGCCGCGGCGCGTGCCGACCTCGTCGTGCTCGACCTCGGCCTGCCCGACATCGACGGGATCGAGGTCTGCCGGCAGTTGCGGCGGGCGGTCGCCCCGGCCGTGCCCGTGCTGGTGCTGACCGCCCGGGACCAGGAGGCCGACGTCGTGGTCGCGCTCGACGCCGGCGCGGACGACTACGTCACCAAGCCGTTCCGCCTCGCCGAGCTGGAGGCGCGCGTGCGGGCGCTGCTGCGGCGGGCCGGCCCGTCCGCCGAGCCGAGCCCGGAGCAGGCCCCCACGGTGGTGCAGGACGTCCGCCTCGACCGGGCCGCCCGGCGCGTCGACGTCGACGGCCGCGGAGTGGACCAGACCCCCCAGGAGTTCGACCTGCTGGCCCTGCTCATGGAGCACGCCGGCACGGTCGTCACCCGCGAGCGGGCGATGGCCGACGTGTGGGACGACCCCGAGATGGTCGGTGGCTCGCGGACGCTCGACGTGCACGTCTCCGCGCTGCGCCGCAAGCTGGGCGACGATCCGGCCGCGCCCCGGTACGTGACGACCGTGCGCGGTGTCGGCTTCCGGTTCGAGACGTGAGACGCCGCATCGCGCTGGCCACCATCGCGGTGCTGCTGGCCGCCATCGTGGCGTTCGCGGTCCCGCTGGCGATCGCCGTCCGCGGCCTGCTGGTGACCCGGGCGCTCGACGGCCTGCAGGACCGCGTCGAGCAGGTGGCGATCATCGTCGACGACCGCGCCCGGACGTGCGGCCAGGTCGACCTGTTCGTGGCCGTGGCCAGCCAGGAGCAGCCGGCCGCGCTGGCCCTGCTCGGACCGGACGGTCGCGTGCTGCGGACCGTCGCCGGCCACCAGCCAGACGTGGGGTCGGAGTTCGAACGCGCCCTGACCGGGGTCGCGGGACGCCGGCACGGCGACGGGTTCCTGGCGGCCGCGGTGCCCCTGTCGACGGACGTGTGCCTGCAGCAGCTCGTCCTGCACGCCCAGCAGCCGGACGCCGCGCTGCAGGCCAGCGTGCGCCGGGCGTGGCTGGCCCTGGCCGCCATCGGCGTGCTGGTCGTGGGCGTCGGCGCGGCCGTCACACGTGCAGTCGCCGGGCGCGTCACCCGGCCGCTGCGGGACCTCGCCGACACGGCACGGCGGCTGGGGGAGGGGGACTTCACCTCACGGGCACCCCGCACGGGCATGCCGGAGGTCGACCGGATCGCCGAGACGCTCGACCGGACCGCCGAGCGGTTGGGCCGTGCCGTGGAGCGCGGTCGGACGTTCGCCGCGGACGCCTCCCACCAGCTGCGCACGCCCCTGACGGCCCTGCGGCTGCACCTCGACTCCCTCGCGGCACGTGGCGGGGACGACGACGCCGTGGCGGCCGCCCTGGCCGAGGCGGACCGCCTCGAGGCGACCGTCGAGGAACTCGTGGTGCTCGCCTCGCTGGAGGACGGCGAGGAGGAGGTGGCGGTGTCGACCCTGCTGGAACCCGCCCTCGCGACGACCCGGGCGGCCGCACAGCGGGTCGGCCGGGACCTCGAGGTCGCGCATGTCGCCGACCCCGTCGTGCGGCTCCAGCCGGGCGCGGTCCGCCAGGCCGTGCAGGTCCTGCTGGACAACGCCCTGCAGCACGGCACCGGGACGATCCGTGTCACGATCGCGCCGACGCTGCCGGACCAGCCCGAGCGGGGCACCCGCATCACGGTCGAGGACGAGGGCCCCGGCCCGCCCCCGGACGTGCTCGACGCCGCCGTGCGGGCCCGCGACCGCGGGGCTGCGCTGCCGCTCACGGGCGGGCGCGGGTTGCCACTGGCCCGCCTCCTGGTGGAGGGCGAGGGTGGGCGCCTGGTCGCCGACGAGGTCGACGGGCGCGTGCGGCTGTCGGTTGTGCTCCCGCGTCGGCAGGGAGCGTGACGTCCCGTACCGTGGTGCGTCGGCGGGGTGACGGAAGGTCCAGCATGCGTCTGCCCGCGGCGATCGCCGGTGCCGTCGCGGTCGCGCTCGGCCTGGCCCTCGTCGAGCTGGCAGCCCAGCTGATCGAGGGGGTCCCGTCGCTGGTGACCGCGGTCGGGGCGCTGGTCGTGCCCGTGGTGCCGCCGGCGGTCGAGGACTGGGCGATCTCGATGTTCGGGACCTCGGACAAGGCTGTGCTCGCCGCCGGGACCGTGGTGGTGACCCTGGTGATCGGCGCGGTCGTCGGCCTGCGGGGACGCCACGATCGGGGGAGTGCCGCGACGATCGTGGCGGTCGTGGCGGCGGTCGGCGTCCTCGCCTCGGTCGTGCAGCCCCTGGTGGCGCTGGTCCCGACGCTGCTGGTCGACGGCGTCGCCGTCGCGCTGGCGTGGGGGACCCTGCGGGCGTCGTGGGCGCTGCTGGCCCGGTGGGACCGCACGCCGGAGGAGGTGCCCCCGGCGGACGACCCGGCCAACCCGGCCGTCGCCCGACGACAGTTCCTGGCGCTGACCGCCGGCGGGGGAACGGCCGCGGTGGCGATGGCCGCCGGTGCCCGGTCGATCGGCGCAGCCCCGGCTCCCTCGGCGTCGGCCACGCTGGACCTGCCCGATCCCCGCTCGCCACTGCCCGCCCCGGCCGACGCCCAGGCGCTGGAGGTCGACGGGCTCACGCCGATCTTCGTCCCGAACGACCGCTTCTACCGCATCGACACGGCGCTGCGGGTGCCGCGGATCGACACGGCGACGTGGCGGTTGCGGATCCACGGGATGGTCGAGCAGGAGCTGGAGCTGACCTGGGAGGACCTGCTCGACCGGACCTTCACCGAGCGGGACGTGACGCTGGCGTGCGTGTCCAACGAGGTCGGGGGCGACCTCGTCGGCAACGCGCGGTGGCTGGGCACGCCGCTCGCCGACCTGCTCCGCGAGGCCGGTGCCCAGCCCGGCGCCACGCAGGTCGTCGGCCGTGCCGTCGACGGGTGGACCGCCGGGTTCCCCACGGCTGCGGTGGAGGAGCGCGACGCGTTCGTCGCGATCGGGATGAACGGCGAGCCCCTGCCCGCCGAGCACGGGTTCCCCGCGCGGTTGGTCGTGCCCGGCCTCTTCGGCTACGTCTCGGCCACCAAGTGGCTGACCGAGATCGAGCTCACGACCTGGGAGTCCTTCGACGCCTACTGGGTGCCGCGGGGCTGGGCGAAGGAGGGTCCGATCAAGACCCAGTCGCGCATCGACGTCCCCCGGCCGGGCGAGGAGGTCCTCGTCGGTGAGGTGGTCGTGGCCGGCGTCGCCTGGGCCCCCACGCGCGGGGTGGCGGCGGT
>CAZDIF010000008.1:8932-10436 GCA_964505365.1 uncultured Actinomycetota bacterium | reverse complement strand
CCTCGCCTCGCCGTCCTGATCCTCGTGGTGGGCCTCCTGGCCGGCGCCTGTACGTCGTCGTCGGGCGAGGAGCCGCAGGAGGCCGCCATGCCCCTGACCGTCCTGATGGCCGACGACTGGGCGAGTGCCTCGGCCGTGGACGACGCCATCACCGCGTTCGAGGCGGAGCACGACGTGCGGGTGGTGGTCCGCCCGGCGAAGTTCGGGCAGATCGAGGAGTACATGATCGCGGACCAGGCCGGGTCCCGGGAGATCGACGTGGCCCACTGGCACGCCTTCGCGGCCGGGTCGCTCGGCCACTCCCAGCCGGTCACGGCCCTGTACCGCAACACGTACGAGGACGACCACTTCGTCCCGGGGGCCGTCGAGGACGTCACCTGGGGCGGGGAGATCCACGGGGTGCCGCTCGACGTCAACGCCATGGTCTTGATCGTCAACACCGACGCCCTGGCGGAGATCGGCCACGACCTCGACGACCTCAACACCTGGGCCGGCGTCCGCGAGGTCGCCGAGCAGCTGCCCGACCTCGGGATGCAGCTCACGCACGTCCCCGCGTCGACGTGGAGCACCTACTCGTGGGTCCGCGCCAACGACGCCGACTGGTACGAGCCCGGCACGGACACCGACCCGCAGTACCTGTTCGACAGCGGCCCGACCATCGAGACCTTCGAGTTCCTGTCCGGCCTGGTCCGCGACGGCCTGGCGGTCGCGCCGGACGAGATCGACTCGTCCTCGGACGGGTTCGCGCTGTTCCGTGGTGGACAGACGCTCGCGCTGACCACCGGGACCTGGGACATCGCACGCCTGCAGGACGTCGGGACCGACTTCGACTGGGCGGTTCGGGCGATGCCGGTCGGCCCGTCGGCCGACGGCCCCGGGACCGTCCTGGGTGGCAGCAGCCTGTACGTCGCCGAGCAGGCCGACGACGTCGACCTCGCCTGGGCGTTCATCAGCCACCTCATCCAGCCCGACTACGCCCTCCGGTATGCGCGCGAGGACGGCCGCCTGCCCGCGGCCGTGTCCGTGCTCGACGACCCCTTCTTCGACGACGAGCGCTACCGCGTCGCCGTGGAGCAGCTGCCCAACGCGGCCGCGATGAAGCTGCTGGCGTTCCCGCGCGAGTTCGACCTCGCGACCCGCGCCATCTACGAGGTCCTGCAGGGCGACGAGGACACCGACGTCGCCGAGACGTTCGGGCAGCTGCAGGAGCAGGTCGAGGCGCTCGAGCCGACCGAGGAGACCTGATCGTGGTCCGCGTGCGGGACCGGATTCCCCGAGCACCGCTGGTCACGCGCCTGCTCGCCGCGCTGACGATCCTGCTGGCCGCCACGTCCGTCGTGACCTTCCTCGTCGAGTCCGACCTCAGTCGCCAGGCGCTGCGCGAGCACGCCGAGCGGGACCACCGGGTGGCCACCGAGCAGGCGCGGTCGGTGTTCCTCGACGACATGGAGCCCGTCGTCGCCGAGCTGCAGTTCTTCACCGAGCAGTTCCCCGACCTCGGCGT
>CAZDIF010000008.1:2357-8832 GCA_964505365.1 uncultured Actinomycetota bacterium | reverse complement strand
CGATCGGCTGGGTGTCGCTCCCAACGAGCTGCTGGTCGTCCTCGGCTACCGCTTCGACGGGGCGTACGCCCGCCGGCTCCGTGACATCGCCGGCGGCAACGACGTCGTCCTCGTCGCCGACGGCGAGGTCGTGGCGACCTCCGTCCCCGACGCCGATCCCGACGACCTGCTGCCCACCGAGCGCGACGAGCAGAACCACCTCCTCGTGACCGCCGGGGACCGGACGTGGTGGGCCCGCTACCACGAGATCCGCCCACCCGACGACGGCTGGGGCACCGGCGCCGAGTTCGGGGTGCTGGTGGAGGAACCGCTCGCGGCCCTCGACACGCAGCTGCTGCAGTACCGGTTGTGGGCCGGTGCAGCGCTGTTGGTCCTGCTTGTGCTGCTGGCCTGGCTCGTCAGCCGTCGCATGACGCGCCCCCTGCGCGAGCTGACCTCCACGGCGTCGCGGATCTCGCGCGGCGAGTTGGACACGCCGTTCGAGGTCACCAGCAACGACGAGATCGGTGTGCTCGCCTCGACGCTGGAGCGCATGCGTCGAGGACTCCGCCGCCAGCTGGAGCTCATTCGGCGCCAGGCGGACGCGCTGCAGGACGCCGCCGGACGCATCGTGGGTGCGCAGGACGAGGAACGCCGGCGGCTGGCCGGCGACCTGCACGACGGCGTGCAGCGACAGCTGGTCATGCTGCGGCTGCACCTGGGCTTCGGGCGCGAGCGCATCCGGTCCGACCCGTCCGCGACCGAGGACGTCCTCGACGACCTGGCGGGCGAGATCGACCGCGTCCTCACCCGCCTGCGCGAGACCGCCCAGGGCATCTATCCGGCGATCCTGCGTGACCGCGGGCTGCAGGGCGCGCTGTTCTCGATGGCCTCGCGCAGCGACCTGGCGGTCGACGTCCGGTTCGTCCCGGACCCGATGCCGCGACTGCCCACGGAGGTCGAGGCCAACACCTACTTCCTCGTCAGCGAGGCCGTCACCAACGCCGTCAAGCACGCCGACGCGAACCGCATCGACATCCTGCTCTGCGCCGGCGACGACGAGCTGGAGGTCGTGATCCGCGACGACGGCGCTGGCTTCGACCCCGCCGCGGTCGTCCGCGGTCGGGGACTGGGGACGATGCAGGACCGGGCCCGGGCCCTCGGGGGCGAGGTGACCGTCGACGGCACCTCCGGCGGCACGGTCGTGCGCGCCGTGCTGCCGGTCACGTCAGTCGGCGGAGCGCTGGAGGTAGAACAGGACCGCCGCGACGCGCCGGTTGACCTCGATGTCCTCACGGAGCCCGAGCTTCTTGAAGATCGAGTTGATGTGCTTCTCGACCGACCGCTCGGAGATGTCGAGCGACCGGGCCACGCCGCTGTTGCCCCGCCCGGAGGCCATCAGCGCCAGGACGTCGAGTTCCCGGGGCGTCAGTCCCGCGAGCCGTGACGCCGTCCGGCGCTGCTGGGCCTCCAGCAGGCTGTCCACGATCCGGGGGTCGACGACGGACCCGCCGTGGTGCACCTCGGCGACGGCGTCCAGCAGCTGCTCGGCGTCGCCCAGGCGCTCCTTGAGCAGGTACGCCAGGCCGTCCGATCCGTCCCCGAGCAGCTCCAGTGCGTACTCCGGGTCGTCGTGCTGCGACAGGACGACGATGCCGAGCTTGGGATCCTGGGCGCGCAGCTCGTGGGCCAGGTCGATGCCCTCGCTGGTGAACGTCGGGGGCATGCGGATGTCCAGCAGCACCACGTCGGGGGCGTGGGTCACCCACAGCTCGCGCAGCTGGTCGGGATCCGATGCCGTGCCGCACACGGTCAGGCCACCGACCTGTTCGAGGACGACGCGGGCGCCCTCCCGCACGAGGTAGTCGTCGTCGCACACGAGCGCCCGGATCGCGTTCAGCGGGGCACGGAGTGGGGCCTGCAGGTCTGCCATGAGGTGCCGAGGATAGTCCGGGCGGCCGGTCAGCCGGCCGTGGTGTCGCGCTGCCGCCGGCGGTCGGCATCGGCGTGTGCGCGTGCCTCAGCCTCCTCGGGCGTCGGGGCGCTGCCGCCGAGGTGGGCCGGCACCCACCACGGGTCCTCGCCGGCGGCGGGGGCCTGCGGGTAGGTGCGCTGGGCGTCGTCGACCAGGGTCCCGATCCGGTCCATGAGCTCGGTGGTCGCGTCGGCCGGGTCGTCGTCGGGGCGAACCGTGATCGGCTCGCCGAAGTCGACCGTGACCACCACGTTGCGCTGCCCGAGCCGGCGTGGGCGGCCCTTGGTGAACAGCCGCTGGCTGCCCCACACCGCACCCGGCACGATCGGGACCTGGGCCTCCTGGGCCATCCGCACCGTCCCGGTCTTGCCGGGCAGGGGCACGAACGACTGGCTGATCGTCGACTCGGGGAACATCCCCACGAGCTCGCCCGAGCGCAGCAGTTCGACGGCGTGCTGGATGCTGGCCGACGCCGCCCCGCCGCGGTCCACCGGGATGTGCCTCATCGCGCGCATCAGCGGCCCGGAGACGGCGTGGTCGAAGGTCTCCTTCTTCGCCGCGAAGCGGGTCAGCCGCTTGCCCGGTGCCTGCAGCACGCCGTAGCCCACGAACGTGAAGTCGAGGTAGCCGACGTGGTTGGTCGCGATGATGGCGCCACCCGTGCGCGGGACGTGCTCGGTGCCGGAGGCGCGCACATCCCACCCCTGGGCCCGGAAGACCGTGAGCAGGGTGGCGATGACGCCGCGGTAGACGGGTTCCATGGGATTCCGGAGGCGGGACGCGGGGAGGGGGAGCCTAGTGGGCGCCGGCTGGTGCCTCCGCCGGCCGCTGGGCGGGCTCGACGGTGATGACGACGTACTTGCTGGTCGGCGTGTTGGACTCGCGTGCCACGCGGTCGACCGGGACCAGGACGTTGGCTTCCGGAAAATACGCCGCCGCGTTGCCGACGGGCAGGTCGTAGGGCACCACCCGGAACCGCTCTGCCCGTCGCTCGACGCCGCCGTGCCGGCCGACGAGGTCGACCAGCTGCCCGGGTTCGAGGCTCCGTGCCTCGATGTCCGATCGGGACAGCAGCACCACGCGGCGCTCGTCGACGATGCCGCGGTAGCGGTCGTCGTGGTCGTAGATCGTCGTGTTGAACTGGTCGTGGCTGCGGATCGTCATGAGGACGAGCTCGTCGTCCGCCAGCGACGTCTCGGGCACGTCCGCGACGGTCAGCTGCGCCCGGCCGCCGGGCAGCGACGACCAGTCGCCCTCCCGGGCGTTGTTGGGCAGCGCGAACCCGCCGGGGGCCCGCACGCGCCGGTTGTAGTCGTCGAACCCGGCGACGGCCGCCTCGACGAGGTCGCGGATGCGGTCGTAGTCGTCGACCAGGTGCTGCCAGTTCACCGGCGTGGTGTCGCCGAGGGTCGCCCGGGCGAGCCCCGCGACGATCGCCGGCTCGGACCGCAGGGTGTCCGCCACCGGCTCCATGCCACCCCGCGAGGCCTGCACGATCCCCATCGAGTTCTCGGTGGTGACGAACTGCTCGCCGGTGGCCTGGACGTCGAGGTCGGTGCGGGCCAGGCACGGCAGCAGCACGACGGTCGTGTCCGCGCCGCCGAGCAGGTGCGACCGGTTGAGCTTGGTGGTGATGTGCACGTTGAGCCGCGTGCGGTCCAGCGCCTCGGCCGTGTAGGCGGTGTCGGGCCCGGCCGACAGCAGGTTGCCGCCGAGCGCCACGAAGGCGTCGACCTCGCCCCGGTGCATCGCCCGGATGCCGTCGACCACGTCGTGGCCGGGGTGGCGCGGGGGCTCGAACCCGACCGCCTCGCCCAGTCGGTCGAGGAAGGCCGCCGGGGGCCGGTCCCAGATGCCGACCGTGCGGTCGCCCTGCACGTTGCTGTGCCCGCGGACCGGGCACAGGCCCGCGCCCGGCTTCCCGATGGCGCCGCGCAGCAGGGCGAGGTTGACGATCTGGCGGATGGTGTCGACGGCGTGCTCGTGCTGGGTCAGCCCCATGGCCCAGCACCAGATGATCCGGTCGTGCCGGGCCAGCAGCGCGGCGAGCTGGCGGATGCGGTCGGCATCCACGCCGGCCTCGCGCTCGACCACCTCCCACGGGACCCGTCCGACGTGGTCGGCCAGCTGGTCGTACCCGGCGGCGTTGTCGGCGAGCCACTCGTGGGCGATCGCGGGCTCGCCGACGGCGTCGCGTTCGACCAGTGCCTTCTGCACGCCGGTCAGCAGCGCCAGGTCGCCGCCGACGCGCACGGGCAGGTGCAGCTCGGACAGCTCGGTGCCGGTGACCGCGTGCCCCCAGCGGCGCGGGCTGGCGAAGTCCTGCGGGTTGCGGACCTTCACGAGCCCGGTCTCGCGCAGGGGGTTGATCGACACGATGCGCGCCCCGGCCTCCTTCGCGTGCTGCAGGGCGGTGAGCATCCGAGGGTGGTTCGTGCCGGGGTTCTGCCCGACGACGACGATGACCTCGGCCTGGTCGAAGTCCTCGAGCAGGACGGTGCCCTTGCCGATCCCGATGGTCGACGACAGGGCCGAGCCGGACGACTCGTGGCACATGTTCGAGCAGTCGGGAAGGTTGTTCGTCCCGTAGGCCCGCACGAACAGCTGGTACAGGAAGGCGGCCTCGTTGGAGGCCCGCCCGGAGGTGTAGAACAGGGCCCGGTCCGGCGAGGACAGGCCGCGCAGGGTGTCACCGACGAGGGAGAAGGCCTCGTCCCACCCGATGGGGGAGAAGCGGTCGTCTCCCGGGCGCCGGACGACGGGATGGGTGAGCCGGCCGGCACGGTTGAGGTCGCGGTCGGTCCAGCCGGCGAGCTCGTCGACGGTGAACCGGCCGAGGGACTCGGGGGTGACGACCTCGCGGGTGCCTGCGTCGGCGACGGCCTTCGCGCCGTTCTCGCAGAACTCGGCGAAGGACCGCTCGCCCGCTGGGTCCGGCCACGCGCACGACGGGCAGTCGTACCCGGTGTGCTGGTTGACGTCGCGCAGCAGCGGCAGCCCCCGCCGCAGTCCGGCCTCGCGGAGGATGTGCCGTGCGGTCGACCACACGGCTGGGACACCCGCGGCCGTCTCCTTCGGGTCGGTCATCCGCAGCTCGCCGACCGGGGCGGTGGGACCGGTCGCGGTCGTCGATGGGGCCGCGTCGGGGTGCGGGCGGCCGGGGCCTGGCGCTGGTGCGGTCACGGTCGTGCTCGATGGAGGGTGGTGGACGGGCGGTCGCCCGCGCCGGTGACCCGGTGGGCGTGGCTGTACACGTTGGCACGGTCGCCCCGCAGGAACCCCACGAGGGTGATCCCGAAGGCGTCGGCGACCTCCACGGCCAGCGTGGACGGGGCACCGATCGCCGTCACGAGCGGCACGCCGGCGACGGCGGCCTTCTGCAGCAGCTCGTACGACGCCCGGCCGGACAGGACCAGCACCTGCTCGTGCCACGGCAGCTGCCCGTCGAGCAGTGCCGCCCCGAGCAGCTTGTCGACGGCGTTGTGCCGCCCGACGTCCTCGCGGACGTCGAGGACCGTCCCGTCGAGGGCCGCGCGCGCCGCGGCATGCAGCCCGCCGGTGCGCTCGAACGTCGGCTGGTGGTCGCGGAGCAGCCCGGGCAGTCGGCCCAGCAGGTCGAACGGCACGTCCGGGTCGTGGTCGACCGGGGTGATGCCGGTGTCGGCGAGTGCCTCGAGGCTGGCGCGCCCACAGACCCCGCATGCCGACGAGACGAGCCCGTGGCGGTCGAGCGCGGACAGGTCCGGCAGCTCGTCGGCGGCCAGGGTGACCGTGACGACGTTGCCGACCTGGACGGTGGCGTCCTCGTCGCGGACGCACCAGCTGACGTCCAGCACGTCGCCGCGGCCCGCGACGACGCCCTCCGCCAGCAGCCACCCGACGGCCAGCTCGTGGTCGTCTCCCGGCGTGCGCATCGTCACGGCGACCCGCTGGGAGCGGTCACCGGCAGCGACGCGGATCGCCAGTGGTTCCTCGACGGCCAGCGTGTCCACGAACGGCGAGGTCCCGTCCCCGTCGACGCGGTCGACCGGGATCGCCCGCGTCCGTGACGACGGGCGGGTGCGATCGTCGTCGGCTGGCTCCATGGGCGGTGCTCCGGAGGGGTGGACCTGTCCCGCGGGTCAGGCTACCGCCGTGCTACGCGCCCTGGCCGAGCTGGTCGGCCCGGGGGGCGACCACGGGACGTGCCGGGCCCGTGCCCGACAGCGCGGGCGCCATGCCGAGCGTGCGCCGCAGGGCCCCGCCGATCGCGCCGATCCGGTCCGGCTTCAGCTGGTAGAGCACGTAGTAGCCGTCGCGTTCGCTGTCGACGACCTCGGCGGAGGCCAGGGTCTTGAGATGCCGGGAGACGGCCGACTCGGACAGCGACAGCAGGGTCGCGAGCTCCTTCGTCGACCGGGGCGCGTCGCCCAGCAGCCGCAGGATCTGCAGGCGGGTCTCGTCGCCGAGCGCCCGCAGGCCGGTGGCCACCTCGTGGTCGCTGGCCTGCGGCACCTCCGGCTGCCGCATCGACCGCAGGGG
>CAZDIF010000008.1:0-2257 GCA_964505365.1 uncultured Actinomycetota bacterium | reverse complement strand
CCTCCACGGTCACCCGGAAGTCGTACACCACCGGCACGAAGGCGAGCCCGCCCCGGGCGGCGACGTCGACGTGTCGCTCGTACGGCCGCGCGACCTGCACGGCGGGCAGGTCGGGGTCCCAGCTGCCCTCGGGGAGGAAGTGCTCGACGAACCCGCCCATCCCGGCACCCATCAGCGTGCGGGCCATGTCGCCGACCTCGGACTCGAGCCGGGGGCGGATGCGGTCCCACTCCTCGTGGAACGCCTCCTTCCAGTACCGCTCGAGCATCGCCGCGATGCGTTCGCGCACCGGTGCGGGGTCGCTGAACGCCTCCTCGAGGATGGGGACGGCCAAGGGGCTGGCCTCGTGGGCATTGGCCAGCACCTGCCGCTGGAACTCCGGGTCGTGGACCACGTCCGGGTCCTCGGTGGGGTTGCCGCACGCCCAGCCGCCGAACGAGCAGGTCAGCTCGTACACCACCTGGTCGTGATCGCAGGTGGCGATGCCGTGCAGCTCGTCCTCGAACGTCGCGAAGTCGCCGGACAGGCCGACCTCGAAGATGCCCGGGATCACGTCCCGGTACACGAATGCCAGGGCCTCGATCTCCCGGCGCAGCTCCGGCGACAGGTCGCGGGTGCGCCGGGCCCACGGCAGGTGCATCGGGTACCGCTTGGGGTCGAGCACGACCCGCAGGGACAGCGTGGCCTCCAGGGCGGGGGAGTAGGCGAACCCCACGTTCCCGAGCGGCCCACTGGATGGGAACTGCAACGTGATCGCCATGGTCAGGGGCCTTCTCTCGCCGTGGCGACCGGGGTCGCCATTGAACCGATTGCGGGATTGGTTGATCAGTTGATCATAGCGCAGGTTCGAGAGAAGATCCAGCCAGTCACCCAAGGAGTCCAGCAATGCACCCCGTCATCGCCGAACAGATGGCCACGATCATCCTCGAGGACCGCCGTCGCGAGGCGCTCGCGCACCGGACCCACGGCGTCCCCGTCACCCACACCACGCGTGCCCGGCTGGCCGCGGGCCTCGTCGCCCTCAGCCGCCGCCTGGCACCCGAGGCCACCACCGAGCCCGCCACGAAGGGCGTGCCCTCGGCCGGTCACCAGCTGGCAGGCTGCTGACCGGCCGGCACGGCCTCCTCGTGGGGCTCTCGCACCTTCCGCCACAGCACGATCGCGTACCCGATGGCCGCGATCGCCGTGAACACGAACCACTGCACCGCGTACGACAGGTTCTGGGTGGTGTCCACCTCAGGGACCGGCTGGGGGATCGGCAGGTCGCCGGCGCTGGCCGGGTCCGACGCCGACAGGTGCAGCACCATCGGCAGCAGGTCGGCCGACACCTGCCGGTCGATCCGCTCGACGTCGGCGTGGAACACCGTCTCCAGCGTCCCGGTGTCGGGGTCGCGGGCCCCGATCCCGTCGGGCTGCTCGCCGGAGCGCTCCAGCCAGCCGGTGACGGCGACCTCACCGTCGGGTGGCGGGGCGTCCGACGGGTCGACACCGGCCGTTCGCGACGGCGGCACCCAGCCCCGGCGCACCAGCACCGCGGTCCCGTCGCCCAGCACCAGCGGGGTCAGCCAGTCGAACCCGCCGCGGCCCTCGAGGTCGCGGTTGCGGTGCGCGACCTCCTCGTCCGCGAGGTAGGTCCCCGTCGCCGTCACCGGGTGGTACTCCAGCGCGGCGAGCTCGTCGGCCGACATCCCCGGTGACAGCACCGAGGTGACGGGCACGGGCTCGCCGTCGATGCGTGCCTCGATGCGTGCCTCCCGCGCCTTCTCCTGGTCCCACCGCTGCAGCTGCCACCGGCCCAGCAGGGGGAAGGTGGCCACCACCGCGAGGATCATGAGGTGCGCGACGATCCAGCGGGGCTGCAGGAGGACGTGGCGGGAGGACACGCGCCGAGCCTACCGCCGCCCCGAATCGCCTCCGGGCGCCCGGGCCGTGAACGCCTCGGCGAGGCGGTCGACCATCCACGTGAACGTGGCGGCGGGATCCTGGGCGAGGCCGAAGCCCCCGGCCAGCTCCAGCGACACGAACCCGTGAACGGCGCTGCGCAGGGTCCGGGTCGCGTGCACCGCCTCGTCGTCATCGAGGCCGTACGCGCCCAGGGCCGCCAGCACGGTGGCGAGCACCTCGGCACCGGCCTGCTGGACCTCGGTGTCGCCTCCCTCGGTGGTCTGCACCGTCGCCGCGTAGAGCCCCGGGTGGTCGAGCGCGAACGCCCGGTACGCCGTGGCGATCGCGCGGACCGCGTCGTCCGCCGACCGAC
>CAZDIF010000007.1:0-21585 GCA_964505365.1 uncultured Actinomycetota bacterium | reverse complement strand
GCCTGCTGCAGCACGGCGCTCTTGGTCTGGAAGTGGTAGAGGATCAGGCCCTTGCTGACCCCGGCGTCGTCGGCGATGTCCTGCAGGTTCAGCCGGTTGCTGCCCGAGCGCGCCATCACGTGGTAGGTGCTGCGCAGGATGGCGATCTCGCGGTCCGAGCGCGCCTGCAGTCGCGAGGCGAGCTCGTGCTCCGCCGGTACCGAGGTCATCGTGGGTCCCCCTGACGTCCCCGGGACACTAACCGGTCAGTCAGGACGCATCAACGAACGGCACCAGCCGCACGAGCCTCGCCCCCTGACCAGCGGGTCAGTTATGCTGCTGGCGATGCCATCGAACCCGACGGGAGCCGACACGATGGGCAACCTCGAGAGCTACGTGCACGGGACCTGGACCGCCGGCAGCGGCGAGGGCCGACCGGTGCGCCACGCCGCGACGGGGGAGGAGGTGGCCCGGGTCTCCAGCGAGGGGCTCGACTTCGCCGCCACCGTCGCCCACGCCCGCGAGGTCGGGGTGCCCGCCCTCCGCGACCTGACCTTCAGCCAGCGAGCGGGCCTCCTGCGCGACCTCGTCAAGGCACTCGGCGAGCACCGCGACGAGTTCTTCGAGCTGTCGTACGCGACCGGCGCCACGCGCAACGACTCGAAGGTCGACATCGACGGCGGCACCGCCACGACCCACGTGCTCGCGTCCATGGCCGCGAAGCAGCTGCCCGACTCGAACGTGCTGGTCGAGGACGAGGACATCCCGCTCAGCCGCGGGGGTGGGTTCGTCGCCCGGCACGTGCTGACCCCGCGACGGGGCGTCGCGGTGCAGGTCAACGCCTACAACTTCCCCGTGTGGGGGATGCTCGAGAAGTTCGCCCCCGCGTTCATCGCCGGCGTGCCGTCGATCGTCAAGCCCGCGACCGAGACGTCGTACCTGACCCAGCTCGTGGTCCGCCGGATGGTCGAGACCGGCCTGCTGCCGGAGGGGTCCCTGCAGCTGGTCTGCGGCTCGGCGGGTGACCTCATCGACCAGCTCGACGGCCAGGACAGCCTGCTGTTCACCGGGTCGGCGGGCACCGCCGCGACGCTGCGCGCCCATCCGGCCGTGGTCGAGCGGTCGGTGCGGATGAACGCCGAGGCGGATTCGCTGAACTGCTCGATCCTGGGCCCCGACGCCACGCCCGGCACGGTCGAGTTCGACCTCTACGTCGGCGAGGTCGTCAACGAGATGACGACCAAGGCGGGCCAGCGCTGCACCGCCATCCGGCGGGCGCTGGTCCCGGCCGAGCAGGCCGACGCGGTGGTCGAGGCGCTCGAGGCGCGCCTGGCCGACGTCCGGGTGGGCCACCCCGCCAGCGAGGAGACCACGATGGGCGCGCTGGTCAGCACCGGCCAGCGCGAGACGGTGCGTGATTCGGTGCGCACGCTGTCGGACCACGCCGACCTGCGGGTCGGGCAGCTGGAGGGCTTCGACGTCGTCGACGCCGACCCCGAGGTGGGGGCGTTCCTGCCGCCGCTGCTGCTGCAGGCGCGCGACGCCGAGGCCGCGCCGATCCACGACGTCGAGGCGTTCGGCCCGGTCAGCACGGTCGTCGGCTACCGCGACCTCGACCATGCCTCCGCACTGGCGCGGCGCGGCCAGGGGAGCCTCGTCGGGTCGCTGTTCACCGCCGACCACGACGTCGCGAGGCAGGTGCTGGCCGGCGTCGGGTCGCACCACGGCCGGCTGCTGGTCGTCGACGAGTCCAGCGCCCCCGAGCAGACCGGCCACGGCACGCCGATGCCGCAGACGGTGCACGGCGGGCCCGGCCGAGCCGGCGGGGGAGAGGAGCTCGGCGGGCTGCGTGCGGTCGAGCACTTCCTGCAGCGCACCGCCGTCCAGGGCTCCCCGGCCGTGGTCGCAGCGATCGCCGGCGACGCGTGACCGTGCCCCTGGCGGCGAGCTTGACGCCGGGAGACGTCCGTCTAGGCTGTTCGTAGAGCGAACTATTGTTCGCAATGCGAACACTGACGGCAGGGTGGAGTCTCGCAATGAGCGAGTCAGGAAGGCCGGACCCGTACGAGGCCGGCATGCGCACACGGCGGCGGGTCCTGGGTGATGCGCACGTCGACGCGGCCACGGCGGCGTCGACGGACCTCGACCGGGACTTCCAGCGCTGGATCACCGAGACCGCCTGGGGCGGCGTGTGGTCGCGGGACGTGCTCGATGACCGCACGCGCAGCCTCGTGACGATCGCGATCCTCGCCGCGCTCGGACGCGACGAGCTGGACCTCCACCTTCGCGCCACCGAGAACACCGGCGTGAGCCCCGAGGAGGTCGCGGAGGTGATGCTCCACGTCGGCGTGTACGCCGGCGTGCCCGCGGCCAACCACGGCATGGCCCGTGCGAAGGAGGTCCTCGGGACCGGGGAGGCGAGCCGTGGCTGAGATCGCCCACTACGGCCCGCGGGCCCACGCCGACCACCCGCCGTTCCGGTACCCCGACTACCGCTCGACGATCCTGCGGTCCCCGGACCAGCCGATGGTGAAGGTCGTCCAGACGCTGTCGGAGGTGACGGGTCCCGGCCCGGCGTGGTCGGCGCTGCAGCCCGAGGACGCGGACCTGACCACGAACGCGGGGACGGGCGGCGAGGCCATCGGCCCGCGCACGATCGTGACCGGACGGGTGCTGGACGAGGACGGCAACGGCATCCCCGACACCCTCATCGAGATCTGGCAGGCGAACGCCTCCGGTCGCTACGTCCACTGGCGCGAGGTGGACTTCCCGGCACCGCTGGACCCGAACTTCCTCGGCGTGGGGCAGTGCAAGACGGACGCGGACGGCACCTACCGGTTCCTGACCGTCCGCCCCGGCGCGTACCCGTGGGGCAACCATCCGAACGCGTGGCGGCCGGCGCACATCCACGTGTCGCTGCTCGGACCCAGCTGGGGCAGCCGGCTGGTGACGCAGATGTACTTCCAGGACGACCCGCTGCTGGACCTCGACCCGATCTTCCAGGGCGTGCCCGAGCACGCACGCGACCGCCTGGTCGCCCGGTACGACCACGAGGTGACCGAGGAGAACTGGGCGACCGGGTGGCGCTGGGACATCGTCCTGCGCGGCGCCGCTGCGACGCCGGGGGAGGGCGCGTGATGCTCGGACAGACACCCTCGCAGACCGTCGGCCCCTACTTCTCCATGATCCTCGCGCACGACGACGACGGCGAGGTGCTGGCCACCGACGCCACGGCCGGCCAGCGGGTCCTGCTGACCGGCCGCCTGCTCGACGGCGACGGCACACCGGTGGAGGACGGCCTGCTGGAGCTGTGGCAGGCCGATGCCGACGGCCGGTACCGCCACCCGCGCGACCGCTGGGAGGACGGCCCGGGCGCCGACGGGTTCACCGGGTTCGGCCGGTCGAAGACCACCTTCGAGGACGGCACCTGGCGCTTCCTCACCGTCGTCCCCGGCCGCGTCGCGCTGCCGGACGGCACACCGCAGGCCGCCCACTGGAACCTCGCCGTCCAGGCCCGCGGGATGCTCGGTCCGCTGTTCACCCGCATCTACCTCGACGAGCACGCCGACCTCCACGAGGAGGACCCGGTGCTGGCGGCGGTGCCCGCGGACCGGCGCCACACGCTGGTGGCCGTCCGCGACGGCGACCAGGACGGCATCCCGGTGCACCGCCTCGACCTGCGGTTGCAGGGCGACGACGAGACCGTCTTCCTCGACTTCTAGGAGCGAGCACGCCCGTGGCCGAGTTCCTGTCCCTCCACGACGCCGTGGCGCGCCACGTCCGCGACGGCCAGACCGTGGCGCTCGAGGGCTTCACCCACCTCATCCCGTTCGCCGCCGGCCACGAGATCGTCCGCCAGCAACGACGCCACCTCACGCTCGTGCGGATGACCCCCGACCTGATCTACGACCAGATGGTCGGCATGGGCTGCGCCGACGCGGTCGTGTTCTCGTACGCCGGCAACCCGGGGGTCGGCTCGCTGCGGCGGTTGCGCGACGCCGTCGAGCACGACTGGCCGAACCCCCTGCGGGTCGTCGAGCACAGCCACGCCGCCATGGCCAGCGCCTGGGAGGCCGGTGCCGCCGGCCTGCCGCTGGCGGTGCTCCGGGCGTACCGGGGCACCTCCCTGCCGGACGTGAACCCCGACATCCGCACCATCACCTGCCCCTTCACCGGCGAGGAGCTGGCCGCGGTGCCGTCGCTGCGGCCCGATGTCGGGATCGTCCACGCCCAACGCGCCGACCGCGACGGCAACGTGCTGTTCGAGGGGATCGTCGGCGTGCAGAAGGAGGTCATCCTCGCCTCGGCCACGTCGATCGTGACGGTGGAGGAGGTGGTCGACGACCTGGCCGTCCCCAGCATGAACTCGTGCGTCGTGCCGGGGTGGGCGATCGACGCGGTGGCGGTCGCCCCGAACGGCGCCCACCCCTCCTACACCCACGGCTACTACGACCGCGACAACGCCTTCTACACGGCGTGGGACGACATCGCGGCGGACCGTGACCGGTTCCGCACCTGGATGGAGGATCACGTGATGGCGGGGGCGAGCGCATGACCTGGTCGCCGAACGAGATGATGACGATCGCGGCCTCGCGGGCGCTGGCCGACGACGACGTGTGCTTCGTCGGGATCGGGGCGCCGTCGGCGGCGTGCAACCTCGCCCGCCTCACCCGCTGCCCGAACATCACGCTGATCTACGAGTCCGGGACACTCGGCACGAAGCCGCGGGTCCTGCCCCTGTCGATCGGCGACGGCGAGCTCGCCGACACCGCCCT
This sequence comes from uncultured Actinomycetota bacterium, assembly GCA_964505365.1. Lineage (GTDB taxonomy): Bacteria > Actinomycetota > Nitriliruptoria > Nitriliruptorales > Nitriliruptoraceae > CAWCLK01. The sequence continues at coordinate 16,831 of CAZDIF010000007.1, read as the reverse complement.
GACCACCGTGTCGGTCCCGGAGATGTTCCGGTACTGGCTGCAGGGCGGCCACGTGTCGGTCGGGTTCCTCGGCGCCGCGCAGCTCGACCGGTACGGCAACATCAACACCACGGTCATCGGGGACCACGCCCACCCAACGGTGCGGCTGCCCGGCGGCGGGGGCGCCCCGGAGATCGCGTCGCAGTGCCAGCGGGTGTTCGTGACCCTTCGGCACCGGTCCCGTGCCCTCGTGGAGACCATCGACTTCATCACCTCGCTGGGGTACGGGCCGACCGGCGCGGAACGGGCGGCCCTCGGCCTCACCACGCAGGGACCCTCGCTGGTCGTGACCGACCTCTGCGTGCTGGAGCCGGAGGAGGGCACCAACGAGCTGGTCGTCACCGCCCTGCACCCGGGCGTCAGCCGACAGGAGGTCGAGGAGGCGACCGGCTGGCCGATCCGCTTCGCTGACGAGGTGGCGGCCACCGCCGAGCCGACCGACGAGGAGCTGACCGTGCTGCGCGACCTGCACCGTCGCACCGAGGAGGCCCACGCCGCCCGATGACGACACCCACGTTCGATCCCGGGTTCACGACCGTCGCCATGACGGCGGTGTTCTCGCCCGCGGCGCGCGTGCGCGCCATGTGCCGGTTCGAGGCGGCCCTGGCCGCCGCGCACGTCGCGCACGGACTGATCGACGAGGCGGCGGGCGACCGGATCGCCGAGGCGTGCGCCACCGACGTCGACGACCCCGAGGACGTGCTGGCCGAGGGCTGGGAGGCCGGGACCCCCGTGCTGCCCCTGCTCGAGCGCCTGCGGGCCGAGCTGCCCGACTCCGCTCGCGATGCGCTCCACCACGGCGCCACCACCCAGGACGTCGTCGACACCGCCACGATGCTGCAGGCACGCCACGCCCTGGAGCTGCTGCACGACGGGCTGGTCGAGCTGGGCGACCTCCTCGCCGGCGTCACCGACGAGCACCGCGACACCCCCGCGTCCGGGTGGACGTTCCTGCAACCGGCGGTGCCGGTGACGCTCGGGCTGCGTGCTGCCACCTGGCTGTCGCCCCTCGTCGACCACGTCCGGGAGGTGCGTGAGCACCGGCACGACCTGCCGCTGCAGCTGGGCGGTCCGACCGGCACGCTCCCGGACCTGGGTGACGCGGCGCCCCGGGTCGTCGACGACGTCGCCCACCGGCTCGGGCTGTCCGTCCCGCGCCTGCCCTGGCACACCGACCGGACACCGGTCACCGTGCTCGCCGGGCTGCTCGGACGGATCGCCCGCACCATGGCGAGCATCGGGCAGGACCTGGCCCTGCTGGCCCACCACGGCGTGGTGACCATGCGCGCGGGTGGGTCGTCGAGCATGCCGGGCAAGCGCAACCCGGTCGACGCCGTCCGGGCCGTGGCCGCCGCCGACGCCTGTGCCGGCACGGTGGGCATCGTCACTGCCGGGCGCCCGCACGAGCTCGAACGCGCCGTCGGGGCCTGGCACGCCGAGTGGTTCGCCGTGCCGCTGGCGTTCCAGGCCTGCGCCGCCGCGGTGGAGGCGACCGGGCGGGCCGTGGCCTCCGCCGACTGGCACCCGGAGCCGGGCGTCGAGGACGGGCCCACCCCGGCGTCGGCGGCGTCCATCGCCCGGGTGCTGGAGGACTGGCGCGAGGAGGCGGCCAGGTGAAGCCGCACGTCGAGGTCGAGGGTCCCGCCGGCGCACCGCCGGTGGTGCTGCTGCCGTCGCTGGGGTCCGACCACACGATGTGGCAGCCGCAGGTCGAGGCGCTGGCCGACGACCACCGGCTCGTGTGCGTCGACCCCCGCGGGCACGGCGGCTCGCCGGCACCGCCCGGTCCGTACACGGTCGCCGACCTGGGTCGGGACGTGCTGGCGGTCGCCGATTCCCTGGGGTTCGGCCGGTTCCACCTGTGCGGGATCTCGCTGGGCGGGGTGACGGCCCTGTGGCTCGCGATCCACCACGGGGCCCGGCTGCGGTCGCTGGTCGCGGCGAACACCGCCGCCCGCGTCGGCACCGCCGAGGGCTGGCAGGCCCGTGTCGACGCCGTGCACGCCCGCGGGCTGCGTGGGATCCGCGACGAGGTGCTCGACCGGTTCTTCGCGGCGGGGTTCGCCGACCGCGACCCGGCTGCGTTCACCGCCGCCCAACGGGCCTTCGTCGGTGCCGATGCCGACGGGTACGCCGCGTGTTGCATGGCGCTGGCGGACGCGGACCTGCGCGACGAGGTCGGACGGATCGACACGCCCACCCTGGTGGTGGCCGGCGACCACGACGTCGCCACCCCGCCCGACGACGCACGGTGGTTGCACCGGCACATCCCGGGCAGCCGGCTCGAGGTCCTGCAGGGGGCAGGCCACCTGTCCAACCTCGAGCGGCCGGCGGCATTCACCGAGCTGCTGCGGTCACACGTCGCGGCGGCGCACTCGAGCGACCGGGTGTGATCAACCCGGCGACGACGGGAGGACGACGATGAACACCGTGCAGGCACTCGACGGGGCCCGAGCCCGAGCCGAGGCCATCCTGGACGAGATGGCGACCCTGCACCCGCAGGGGGAGGCACCGGCGGCGATCTTCAACGACCCGGCGATCTTCGCGCTGGAGCGGGAGAAGGTGTTCGCGCGTTCGTGGGTGTACCTCGCCCACGAGAGCGAGATCCCCGAGGAGGGCGACTACGTCCTGCGCTACATCCTGGACGACCCGCTGGTCGTGGTGCGTGGCGAGGACGGCGAGATCCGCGCCCTGCACAACCAGTGCCGGCACCGGGGCATGCAGGTCTGCCGGTCCGAGCTCGGCAACGCCGCGCACTTCCGGTGCCCGTACCACGGCTGGACGTACCGCAACGACGGCCGCCTCGTGGGCGTCCCGGTCCAGAAGGAGGCCTACGGCGACCACCTCGACAAGGGAGCGCTCGGGCTGCTGCCGATCGCCCAGCTGGACACCTACAACGGGATGATCTTCGGGACGCTGGACCCCGACGCGATGCCGCTGGCCGACTGGCTGGGGGACATCCGCTGGTACCTGGACCTGTTCACCCGGCGCAGCCCCGCGGGGCTGGAGGTGATCGGGGCCCCGCAGCGCTGGATCGTCGACGTGGACTGGAAGATCGCGGGCGAGAACTTCATCGGCGACAGCTACCACACGCTGATGACCCACCGGTCGATGGTCGAGCTCGGCCAGGCCCCCCGCGACCCGAAGTACGCGATGTACGGCGAGCAGATCCACGTGCCGGGCCGCGGCCACGGGGCCATGATGATCGGCGCCCCGCCGGGCGCGCCGCTCCCGCCCTTCTGGGGATACCCGGAGGAGGCGATCGAACGGGCCAGGGAATCGCTGCCGACGCCCGAGCAGTTCGACGTGGCCCACGAGACCCGCATCGGCCTCGCCACCGTGTTCCCGAACCTCTCCATCCACAACCCGATCCGCCGTCCCGACCACCACTACGAGGGCACGGTGCCGATGATGACGTGGCGGACGTGGAACCCGATCGGGCCGGGACGGATCTCGATCTCCTCGTGGTTCCTGGTCGAGAAGGACATGTCCGAGGAGTTCAAGCAGCTCAGCCAGTGGTCGTACCTGCGGTCGTTCGGCATCTCGGGAACGTTCGAGCAGGACGACGCCGAGATCTGGACCCACATCGCCCGCAACGCCGGCACCTTCAGCAGCCGGGAGCACCGGATCAACTACCAGATGGGCCTCGACCTCAAGCCCGACCCCGACTGGCCGGGGCCCGGCGTGGCACAGCCGGCCAACTTCACCGACGCGAACCTGCGCAACTTCTACGAGCGCTGGCTGGAGCTGATGACGGCATGACGACGACGGCGACGATGGACGAGCTGGTCCGCCAGCACGAGATCACGAGCTTCCTGCATCGGGAGGCCCAGTACCTGGACGAGTGGCGGCTGGAGGAGTGGCTGGACCTGCTGACCGACGACGTGGTCTACCAGGTCCCCGTCCGGGTGCACCGGGAGGTCACCGACGACAGCCGGGTCACCGGCGTGATGGCCGACAGCTTCCACCTCGACGAGAGCCGCGCGTCGCTGGAGATGCGCGTGGAACGGATCGGGACGGGCTTCGCCTGGGCCGAGGAGCCGCCGACGCGCACCCGCCACCTCGTCGGCAACGTGCGGGTGGTCGACGGCGACGAGGAGGTCGCCGAGGTCCGGTCGAACCTGCTGCTCTACCACACGCGGGGCGACCGCCCCGACTACACGGTGCTGGCGGCCGAGCGGCACGACCGGCTCCGACGCGTGGATGGCCAGTGGCGGCTGGCACGGCGGCTGGCGGTGCTGGACAACACCGTCGTCCCCACGCTGAACATCAGCTTCTTCCTCTGACGAGCAGGGATCCCCATGGTCGACGTCCCCGACGGCACCGACGACCCCGACGGCACCGACGGCGAGCCCGTCGGTGCACCGATCCAGGTGGCCAACGAGTTCACGACCGTGCGCGTGCGCAAGCGCCGGACCCGCAACGGGGAGCGGCTGGAGGTCTGGTCGACCCGGCTGGGAACCTCCATCCTGCTGGACCCGCTGGAGCTCGAGAGCCTGACGTGGCAGACCACCGAGACGTTCTCGCGCATGCTGCAGGACCCGTACGGGCCCGAGGACGTCGACGGCCGGTCGCTGACCGAGCTGGTCCGCCGGGACGGCCCGTCCGGGGGCGATCAGGAGGAGCGGCGCTGACCCCACACGCGGTCGTACACGGCCACCGCCGCCGGTCCGACGCCGCCACGGAAGCCGAGGAACAGGGCGACCAGGATCCCCCCGTACAGCGCGATGCGCAGCTGGCCGTAGCCGCGGAGCCACTCGTCGATGAAGGTGAAGCTGACCGCCCCGATGATCGGTCCGAGCAGCGTGCCGATCCCGCCGAAGCTGAGCAGGACCAGGGTGCGCACGTCGACGTGCCCGAACCAGTACGTCGACGGGGAGATGAAGCCCTCGTGGTGGGCGTTCAGCGCCCCGATCAGCCCCAGCATCGCCGAGCCGATCAGCCCGGCCACGATGCGGTAGCGGGACACGTCGACGCCGGCCAGTTCGGCCGACATCTCGTCGTCGCGCAGCGCCCGGAACGCCCATCCGAAGTGGGACCGCTGCAGCCACCGGAACACGGCCAGGAACACGACGACGACACCGAGCAGGAGGAAGTACGCCGGCACGTCGCGGTGCAGGAACGTGCCCTCGCCGGCGCGGATGACGATGCCGGTCTCCCCGCCGGTCAGGCCGCGCTGGCCGAGCAGGAGGCTGTCGAAGCCCAGGGCGAACGTCAGCGTGACGATGCCGGTGAAGATGACGTCCAGCGACCGCCGCACGGACACCCAGCTGAACAGGCCCCCGATCACCGACGCGATCGCCGTCGACAGGGGGATGGTCAGCAGGAGCGGCAGGCCGACCTGGTCGGCGAGGATGGCCGAGCCGTAGCCCGACACGCCCGCCAGCGCACCGACGCAGAGGAACAGCTGGCCCGTGCTGCCGAAGATCACGTTGAAGCCGACCGCGTAGCCCGCGAACAGCAACCCACCGATGGCCAGGCCCATGAAGGTGCGCGAGTCGCCGATCCACAGTGGGACCAGGGCCAGCAGGACGGCCACCACCGCGACGGGGGCGTAGGCCATCAGGATGCTGCGGTCACGCGTCGGGCGGTCGCCCACGACGACGGACGCGGTGCCGGTCGGTCTGGTCGCGGTGGCCATCAGTGGGACCTCCCCAGCAGCCCGGCGGGTCGGATCAGGATCGTGACCGCGGCCGCCGTGAGCAGGATGATCGAGGTGATGTACGCGCCGATGTAGAACGAGCTGAGGGCGTGCACGATCCCCAGCAGGACCCCGGCCAACAGCGCCCCGGAGGCGCTGCCCAGCCCGCCGACGACCGTGACGATGAGGGCCAGGATCGTGAAGTTGAGCCCGGCCGTCACGGTCACCGGTGCCGTCATCGACCGGGTCACGGCCATCAGGCCCGCCAACGCGCCGCTGGTGGCGAAGATCAGCGTGCGGATCATCGCGGGATTGATGCCGACCAGGCGCGCGCCCTCCTCGTCCTGGATGACGCTGCGGACGGCGCGTCCGAGCCGGGTGGCCCGCAGGAACACGATGACCGCCCCGATGGCGACGATGGCGATCCCGGAGGCGACGAGGCTGCCGAAGCGCATGTTGACGCCGAGGACGGGGATCGGTGCGCCGGTGATCCGCAGGCTCAGGGCCTCGTTGGGCCAGCGCCACCCCAGGATCCCGTCGATGACGAAGGCCACGCCGAGCGTCAGCAGCAGGCTGAGCAGGACCCGGCCCTCGCCCTCCATCGCGTACACGGGCCGCATGATGGTCTGGTCCAGCAGCAGGCCGATGAGCACCGCCACCGCGATCCCGACCAGCGCGGCGAGGACCACGGGCACGCCGGCCTTCATCGTGAGCGATGCCACGATGGCCGCGGCCACCGCCATCCCGCCGTGCGACAGGTTGAGGACCCCGCCGAGCCCGTAGAGCAGGGTGAGCCCCACGGCCAGCAGGCCGAGCTGCAGGCCGTAGACGGTTCCGTCGAGCAGGACAGCGAGCATCAGGCGATCCCCAGGTAGGCGCGGCGGACCTCGGGGTTGCCCGCCAGGGAGGTGGCCGTGCCCTCGAGCTGGATGTGGCCGTCCTCGAGGACGTAGCCCCGGTCGGCGAGCTGGAGGGCCAGCGGGACCTGTTGCTCCGCCACGAGGACCGTCATGCCCTCGCCCCGGAGCGTGGCCAACGCCGCGTAGGCGTCCTTCGCCAGCTTCGGCGCCAGCCCCGTGGTCGGTTCGTCGAGCATCAGCAGGGACGGTCGGGACATCAGCGCCCGTCCGACCGCCAGCATCTGCTGCTCGCCGCCGCTCATCGTGCCGGCCGTCTGGCTCCGCCGCTCGGCCAGGCGCGGGAACAGCTCGTAGACGAACTGCTCCTGCGCGGGATCGGGCCGGCCGGGGTACGCCCCGAGCGCGAGGTTCTCGGCGACGGACATCTGGGGGAACAGGCGCCGCTCCGCGGGGACGTACGCCATGCCGAGCCGCGCCAACTCGTGGGTGGGCGAGCCCAGCACGTCCCGATCGTGGAAGCGCACCGCTCCCGACTGGGCCGGCAGCAGGCCGCACACGGCCCGCAGCATCGTGGTCTTGCCGGCCCCGTTGGAGCCGATGATCGCCACCGCCTCGCCGTCGTCGACGTGCAGGACGGCCCCGTGCACCACGGGATTGCCGTCGTAGCCCACGGTCAGGTCGGACACCTCAAGCACCGTCGGTCGCCCCCTCTCCGAGGTAGGCCTCGACCACGGCGCGGTCCCGCATCACCTCGTCGGGCCGGCCCTGGGTGAGCAGCTGCCCGAAGTTGAGCACGGCCACGTGATCGGCCAGGGCCGTGACGGCCCGCATGACGTGCTCGACCCAGACCACGGTCACGGCGGCCTCGTCGCGGACGCGCCGGACGATGGTCATCGACGCCTCCAGCTCGGTGGGGTTGAGCCCGGCCATGATCTCGTCGAGCAGCAGCAGCTTCGGCTCGCCGGCCAGGGCACGGGCGAGGTCGAGCGTGCGCTGTTCGTGGAGGTTCAGTTGGCCGATGGGCCACGACGCCTTGTCCCCGAGCCCCACGAGCTCGAGGGCGTCGTCGGCCGCGGCCAGCGCGGCGCGTTCGGCGCGGCGGCCACCCCGTGTGCCGAACATGGCCCCGAGTGCCACGTTCTCGCGCACGTCCATCGACGGCAGCGGCCGCGGGGTCTGCAGGACCTTCGCGATCCCCTGCTGGCGGACGGCGTGGGTGGCCAGGCCCGTGATGTCCGCTCCGTCGAACCGGACGCGTCCCGCCGTGGGCTGGTGCATGCCGCTGACCGTCTTGAGCAGGGTGCTCTTGCCCGCGCCGTTGGGCCCGATGATCGCGAAGATCCGGCCCTGCTCGACGTCGAGGGTCACGCCGTCGACGGCCGGCAGGCCGCCGAAGCGCTTCTCGACGTCGAGCAGTTCCAGGATCGCGCCTGCGGTCACGGCTCGTACGGCTCCAGCGGGTCGGGAAGGATCAGCCGCTCCAGGTACCAGTTCGCACCCGGGTTGACGCCGTCGGGCGGCGTGGCCTCGACCATGATGTCGAACGCCGGTGTCGCCTCGGCGAGCTCACCCCACTCGGTCCAGCTGAGCGGGAAGACGTACCCGGGCATGTCGAACGAGTTGTCGTGCAGGTACTCGGCGACCGCCGCGGGGTCGTCGCCGACCTCGGTCACGGCCTCGGCCACCATGGTCACGATCGCGTAGCCGGCGACCGCGTCGTCCTCCATGAACGAGAACTCGGTCTCCTCGGCGAAGCGGGCGGCCAGCTCGTGGTACTCGGGGCTGGTGAAGTCGGCGCAGCCGAAGTCCGCGTAGCGGTCGAACGCGACCTCGCCGACGCCCTCGAACACCGTGGCGTAGGGGGCGTACGGTCCGGTGACGGGGACGTCGAGTCCCAGCTGGTCGGCCGTGATCGTGATCGGTCCCGCGCCCGGCGGGTGGCCGGTGGAGACGATCATCTCCGGGCCGAACTCCTCGAGGCTGCGCAGGTAGGTCGAGAAGTCCTGTTCGCCGACCGGCGCAACCTCCATCTGCAGCTCCACGCCCTCCAGGGAGCCGATCTCGTCCTCCAGGGCGCCGCGCACGGACTGGCCCCAGGCGTAGTCGGCGATGATGGCGCCGACGCGGCTCAGGCCCTGGTCCTGGATGTATGCGGCGATCGGCCCCGCGATCATGGGAGCGGCCGGCAGGCAGGTCCGGAACGTGTAGCGGCTGTCCCGCGAGAGGATCTCGGCCGCACCCGCCTTGACCATGAACAGCGGCACCTCGAGCTCCTCGGCGGTACGCGCCGTGGCCAGGCCCACGTCGGAGGAGATGACGCCGCCCGCGGCGACGATCCCGTCCTGCTCCACCATCCGCTCGAGTGCCGTGACGCCCTCGTCCGGGTTGTTCTGGTCGTCGGCCTCGACGAGCTCGATCGGGCGCCCGTCGATGCCGCCGTCGGCATTGATGTCGGCGACCGCCAGCTCCATGCCCGCACGGACCTGGATGCCCCAGGGCGTGAACGGGCCGGTGAACGACGTCAGGATGCCGATCCGGACGGGTTCGCCGGATGCCTCGCCGTCCGTCTCCCCGCCGTCGTCGCCGGTGTCCGTGGTGCCACCGGGGTCCGGGGTCGTGTCGTCGGTGGTCTCGCCGCCGCCGCAGGCCGTCAGCGCCAGCGCGAGCGCCGCTCCGAGGGCCAGCAGGCGATAGTGTCTGCGCAGGTTCATGTTCGAGTTCTCCCGCTCGATTGTCTGGGATCTCCCTGTCGACCCCGTTCCTCTGGCGGACCGACCACCACTTGGGCTGACCGGTCAGTCAGAGTCTGGCACAGGCATTGAAGCACGTGTCGGCCCACGACGCACGTCGTAGGCGTCGTCCGCCGTGTCGGGGTGCGCGTCGGCATCATGGCGACGCCTCCAGCGGCAGGCCGGTGTAGTTGTCGGCGAAGGCCGCGCGGGCGTGCTCGCTGCTGGCCAGCAGGTCGAGCTCGGCCAGCTGCAGCCGGCGGTCGAACGCGTCGCTGGACGGGAAGCGGTGCATGAGCGTGGTCAGCCACCACGAGAAGCGCACGGCCTTCCAGACCCGGCGCAGGGCCACCTCCGAGTACCGGTCCAGGGCGGCCGTCGACCCGGTCTCGGCGTGGGCGGCCAGGGCCTCGGCGAGGAACACCACGTCACTGATCGCGAGGTTGAGGCCCTTGGCGCCGGTGGGTGGGACGATGTGGGCCGCGTCACCGGCCAGCAGCAGGCGGCCGTGGCGCATCGGTTCGGCGACGAAGCTGCGCAGGGGCGTGACCGATTTCTCGATGGAGGGCCCCGTGACCAGCTGCTCGGCGGCGTCGTCGGGCAGCCGGGCGGTGAGCTCGCTCCAGAAGCGGTCGTCCGACCAGTCGTCCGGGCTGTCGTCGGCGTCGCACTGGACGTAGTAGCGGCTGAGCATCTCGTGGCGCATCGAGCACAGCGCGAAGCCGTGTTCGGAGTTGGCGTAGATCAGTTCGGGGCTGACCGGGGGCGTCTCCGACAGGATCCCCAGCCACCCGAACGGGTAGGAGCGCTCGTAGTGGCGGCGCACGCCGTCGGGGATGGTCTCGCGGCTGACGCCGTGGGCGCCGTCGCATCCGGCGATCCAGTCACAGGTGATCTCCTCGTCGACGCCGTTCGCCGTGAACGTGACCCGCGGGTGGTCGGTGGCCACGTCGTGGAGTGCCACGTCGGAGGCCTCGTCGATGATCGTCGCTCCCCAGTCGTCCATCGCCGCGTACAGGTCCTTCTGGACCTCGGTCTGGCCCCAGACCGTGACGGAGCGGCCCACCAGCCCGCGGAAGTCGATGCGGGTCCGACCGCCCCGGTGGGCCAGCGCCACCCCGTCGTGCACGTCGCCCTGGGCGTCCATGCGCTCGCCCAGGCCGGCGTCGCGGAGGGTCTGGGCACTGGCGTGCTCGAGCACGCCGGCCCGGATGCGCCCGAGCACGTAGTCGCGGCTGCGGCGCTCCAGGACGATGCTGTCCACCCCGGCGAGGTGCAGCAGGTGGGCCAGCAGGGATCCCGCCGGACCGGCCCCGATGATCGCAACCTGGGTGTGCACGCTCGACCTCCTACAGCCGGTTGGCCGTGATCGCGCCGCTGATGGCCTCCGCCGTCCGCAGCAGCGGCGGGACGACCACCGACCGGACCTGCGCCTTCGTGGTGCGGCTGGTGTGCGTGGACACGTTGACGGCGGCCATCGGGTCGCCGTCCGCGTCGAAGATGGGCGCCGCGACCGAGCGCACGCCGACCTCCAGCTCCTGGTCGACCAGCGCGTAGCCCTGCGCCCGCACCTCGGCCAGCCGTTCCTGCAGTTCGTCGAGGGTGCGGACCGTCGCCTGGGTGGGGTTGCGGCGGTCGCTGTGCTCCCAGATCCGTGCGACCTCCTCGGGCTCCATCCACGCCAGCACCGCACGGCCGAGGGAGGTGCGGTAGGCCTCGAAGCGCGTCCCGAGGCCGATGGCGACGGTCATCACGCGGTTGGCCTGCACCCGGGCCACGTAGACCATCGAGGTGCCGTCGAGCTGGGCGACCGAGGTGGATTCCCGCACCTCGGCGGACAGCGCCTCGAGGTGGGGGCGGGCGACGTCGGCCAGGGTGTGGGAGCTGAGGAACGCGTACCCGAGCTCGAGCACGCGGGGCGTCAGCTCGAACAGGCTGCCGTCGCGGCGGACGTAGCCGACGCCCTGGAGGGTCTGGAGCAGCCGGCGGGCCGTCGCGCGCGTCAGGCCTGCCGCCCGGGCGACGTCCGACAGGGTCTGGCGCGGCGCATCCGCGCCGAAGCTGCGGATGACGGCGAGCCCCCGCTCGAAGGACTGCACGGTCTCCATGGCGTGGGTGCCGTTCCTCCCGAGCGTGCCGGTCCCGTGGGACCGACGTCGACTGGCATGGTGTTCGGCCAGCGAACGATCGTTCGCTGGCCGAACACCCTAGGGGGCGGGAGCGGGTGGGGCAAGCACGCCCCCGCCGTGTGAGGTCACCGGTTGAGCCGCACGTACTCGTAGTCGAGGGGCTTGTTGTTGATGCCGGACTTCGGCGGGGCGATCCAGGCGGCCATCTTCCCGGGTTCGACGACCGGCTGCATCAGCGAGGCGACGAACTCGCGGTCCTCGTCGGTCGGCAGCCACTCGTCGCGCTGGGCCTCCCAGGTGTCGCGGTCGACCATGCTGCCGGAGGGTGTCACGTGGTAGTCGGCGAAGTGGCCGACCTGGCGGTTGAACGCGCGGTGGGGGAGGGTGAGCTCGAAGTCGATGCCGGTCTTGTCGATGGTCCGGTTCCACTTCTTCACGCCCTTGGCGCAGTCGTCGATGTAGTCGTCCTGCAGGGCCGTGTTCAGGGCCTGCAGTGCCGGCTCCTCCTCCACGGTGATCGTCCCGTTCGGGGTCAGCACCGGGTAGGTGTCGCCGGTCAGGACGTGGTCGTCGTCGATGGTGGTCTCGCGGAACCGGCCCTTGAGTCCCGCCGTGTAGTAGGTCGCGGCGTTGGAGGACAGCTCCGAGCCGAACAGGTCCAGCGACACCGTGTAGTGGAAGTTGAGGTAGCGCTGGATCGTCGGCAGGTCGATCGCCCCGGCGGCACGCACGTCCTCGGGGTGGTCCGAGCCGATCTCGTTCATGACCTCGCAGGCGCGCTGCACCACGCGCTCGACACCGGTGGTGCCGATGAACATGTGGTGGGCCTCCTCGCGCAGCATGAAGTTGCAGGTGCGCGACAGCGGATCGAAGGCGGACTCGGCCAGCGAGGCGAGCTGGAACTTGCCGTCGCGGTCGGTGAAGTAGGTGAACATGAAGAACGCGAGCCAGTCGGGCGTGGGCTCGTTGAACGCCCCGAGGATGCGGGGGCGGTCCGCGTCGCCGGAGTTGCGTTCGAGCAGGGCCTGGGCCTCGTCCCGGCCGTCACGACCGAAGTAGCGGTCGAGCAGGTAGACCATCGCCCACAGGTGGCGGCCCTCCTCGACGTTGACCTGGAACAGGCCGCGGAGGTCGTAGATCGATGGGGCGGTGGCGCCGAGGTGGCGCTGCTGCTCGACCGAGGCCGGCTCGGTGTCGCCCTGGATGACGATCAGGCGCCGCAGCGGGTTGCGGAACTCGCCGGGCACGTCCTGCCAGACCGGCTCGCCCTTGAACTCGCCGTGGCTGATGACCCGGTCGGGCTCGGGGTCGGTGAGGAAGATGCCCCACCGGTAGTCGGTGAGCTTGCAGTGCCCCCACGCCGAGTCACGGTGGATGTTCGTGTTCACCGCCGTGCGCAGGTAGACCTCCGCCGCGTCGAAGCCCTGCGGCCCCATCTCCTGCCACCAGTTCTCGAACGACGGCATCCAGGACTCGAGCGCCCGCGTGAGCTTGCGGTCGTCGGCCAGGTCGACGTTGTTCGGGATGCGGTGGTTGTAGTCGATCGACGTCATGGGATCAGACCCTCCTCAGGTCGTAGTCGGCCCGCTGGCCAGAGCCGTAGCGGCGCAGTGCGCCGTCCTCGCCGGCCGCGTTCGGGCGCTGGAAGATCCAGTTCTGCCAGGCGGTCAGCCGCCCGAAGATCTTCGTCTCCATCGTCTCGGGGCCGGGGAAGCGCAGGTTGGCCTCCATGCCGGTCAGCGCGTCGGGGGAGAGGCTGGATCGCTCCTCCACGGCCAGGCGCATCTCGTCCTGCCAGTCGATGTCGTCGAAGGCGAACGTGACGAGCCCGAGCTCGACGGCCTCGGCGGCCTCGACCGGCCGGCCGATGGTCTGCCGGGCGGCCTCCAGCCCCTCGGGGTCGTACAGGTACCGGGTCTCGAGCCGGGTCAGCCCGTTCGGCATGCGGTAGGGACCGTCGTTCATGGCCGACAGCTGGATGGTCGCCGGCTGGTGGTCGGCGGGGAGGTCGAGGTAGGCGTCCTCCTCGGGCTCCTCGAACGTGCCCTCGAGCATGTAGGAGCGGTCGGCGGCCAGGGCCAGCTCGGCGAGCGTGCCGACGAAGCAGCTGCCGGGCTCGATCATCGCGAACAGCGAGCGGGAGGTGGTGTCGAGGCGCTTCAGCGTCCGCTGCCAGTACAGGGCGACCTCGCGGACCAGCCAGTCCTTGGCGTGCTCCTGCAGGACCCGGTCGACCTCCAGGACCGCGTCCGCGTCGCCGGTGGTGCGGAAGATCCAGGTGCCGAGCTCGAGTTCGTTGGTGCGCAGGTGCAGGATCGCGTCGTCCAGCTCGCGGCACAGCGCCAGCGCCCACCAGTCGGCGCCGGCCTCGGCGATGGCCTCGGGGGTGTCGGGCTGCGCCGTGGTGGGGGCGTGGACGACGAACGTGGCGGTGCGCTCGTCGCGGTCGAGGTCGACCGTGAGGTTGGGGTAGGTGATCCGGTCGTCGTCGATTCCGCGGTCGAGGGGCGTCAGCGCGATGCCGTCCCGGTCGGTCGGCCGGTCCGAGTGGCCGGCACGCTCGGCGGCGACGCCGCGGGAGTGGTCGAGCAGCTCGGTCGGGGGGACCACCTCGTCGACCAGCCGCCACTGGACCGCACGGTCGCCCTTGACGCCCTCCTGCAGCGTCGAGAACACGTCGGCCAGGTCACGGCGGACGCCGCGCTTGTCGGTCACGCGCGTCAGGCCGCCGGTGCCGGGCAGTACGGCCAGCAGCGGCACCTCGGGCAGTGCGACGGTGGAGGCGTTGTCGTCGGCCAGCACGAGGTGGTCGCAGGCCAGCGCCAGCTCGTAGCCGCCGCCGGCGCAGGTGCCGTTGATCGCGGCGATCCAGGTCTGCTGGGAGTGCTCGGTGGCGTCCTCGATGCCGTTGCGGGTCTCGTTGGTGAACTTGCAGAAGTTCACCTTCCACGGGTGGGGGGATCCCGCCAGCATCTTGATGTTCGCACCCGCGCAGAAGACCCGGTCCTTGCCGCCGGTCATCACGACCGCGCGGACCTCCGGGTGCTCGAAGCGCAGGCGCTGGACGATGTCGTACAGCTCGATGTCCACGCCGAGGTCGTAGCTGTTGAGCTTGAGCTCGTACCCGTCGACCAGGCCGCCCTCCTCGTCGACGTCCATGGTCACGACGGCGACCTCGCCGTCGACCTCGAGGCGCCAGTGGCGGTACTGGGACGGGTCGGTCTGGAACGAGACGGTCACGACGGGCTCCTGTCGGGGCAACTCCCACTCGGGTACATTCTGACTGACCAACCAGTCAGTGTCAAGTGAGCGGGCGTACGATGCCGCCCGGACGACGCGGGAGGACGAAACAGCCATGACCAGCCCGACGCGGTCCGACCAGGACTTCCTCGACCTGCCCGGGGGGCCGATCGAGTACGTGGACCTGCCGGGTGATCCCGGCCTCGCACCCCTCGTCCTCCTGCACGAGGGGCTGGGCTCCGCGGGGCTGTGGCGCGACGTCCCGGCCCGCCTGCACGAGGCGACCGGCCGGCGCACCGTCGTGTACTCCCGCCACGGGTACGGACAGTCGGCGGTCGTCACCGAGCCGCGCGAGGTCGACTACATGCATCGCGAGGCGCGCGAGGTGCTGCCCCGGGTGCTGGAGAGGCTGGCCCTCGACGAACCGGTGCTCGTGGGCCACTCCGATGGGGCCTCGATCGCCCTGATTCACGCGGGCACGCCCGGACTGGCGCCGCTGTCCGCCCTGGTGCTGCTGGCGCCGCACGTGATCGTGGAGGACGAATCGATCGCCGGGATCGAGCAGGCGCGGCAGACGTTCCTGTCCACGGACCTCGAGCAGCGCATGGCCCGCCACCACGCGGACTCCGCTGCGACCTTCTGGGGCTGGAACAACATCTGGCTGTCGCCCGACTTCCGGTCGTGGGACATCACCGACGTGCTGGCCCACGTGGACGTGCCGGTCCTCGCGGTCCAGGGCCACGACGACCAGTACGGGACCCTGCATCAACTCGACCTCGTCGAGGAGGGCGTGGCGGGACCGGTCCGACGCGTCCACCTCGACGACTGCGGGCACGCCCCGCACCTCGAGCAGCCCGACGCGACCCTGGAGGCCGTCACCGCGTTCCTCGCATCGCTGCCGTGATCAGCCGTCCCCACGCAGCGGGGCGGCCCAGTCGGGCCACGGGGTGACGACCCCGTCGACCACCAGCACCGCCGTCATCGTCCCGGTGGCGACCACGGTGCCGTCATGGGTGACCGTCGCCTCGTAGGTGACGGAGGTCGTGCCCACGCGGGCGACGGTGAGCGTGACCTCGACCTCGTCGTCGAACACCAGGGGGGCGAGGAACTCGGCCTCGACGTGGCGCCGCGGGGTGTGCCCGAACGTGTGCACGGTGATCCCGAGCTCGCGGTGCAGCTCCGCCTCGGCCTCCTCGAACCAGCGCCAGAGGACCGAGTGGTGCCACACGCCGGCGGCGTCGGTGTCCGGCCAGGCGAGGCGGCGGCGGATGGTGGTGGACGGGCCCACGGTGCTCCCTCGGGTTCGGACGGAGCGAAGGCTACCTGACCGGTCAGTCGGCACGCCGGGTGGGAGGGCCCGGGGCCGCCGGTGTTAGCGTCCGCGCCCACGCCGAACGGGAGCACGTGGTGACCGTGGACTTCGAGCCGCCCAGCGAGGAGGGCCGCTTCGTCGGCCTGCTGGGGCTGCAGGTGCGCTACGACGACGACGGCATCGTGCGCGGGCGCCTGCCGATCCGCCCCGAGCTCACCCAGCCGTACGGGATCGTCCACGGCGGCGTGTACTGCACGATCATCGAGACGCTCGCCAGCCACGCGTCGGCCCTGCGGGCGATGCCCGACGGCAACATCGTCGTCGGCGTCGCCAACAGCACCGACTTCCTGCGCGCCACCCGCGACGGCGTGCTCGAGGCCGAGGCCGTCCCCGAGCACCTCGGCCGCACCCAGCACCTGTGGCAGGTGCGGATCTGGCGCGAGGCCGACGGCAAGGCCGTCGCCCGCGGCCAGGTCCGGCTGCAGGTCCTGCCCGCCGAGGGCGAGCTCGCCGGGGCCCCGCCCGAGCAGGCCGGCCCTCCGCCGTCGACCGCCTGAAGGACCCATCGTGAAGTTCGATTCCGTCGCGTTCATCCCCAACCCGGTCGCCGCGCGCGAGAATGCCGCCGAGGCCCGCGCGAAGGGCTTCGACGGCTGGTTCACCGCCGAGGTCGGCTACGACCCCTTCGTGGCCTGTGCGGTCGCGGCCAACGAGACCGGCGGGCAGATGGACGTCGGGACGGCGATCGCCGTGGCGTTCGCCCGCACGCCGATGACGGTGGCCTACTCCGCGAACGACCTGCAGGGCCTGACCGGCGGGCGCTTCGTCCTCGGGCTCGGGTCGCAGATCAAGCCGCACATCGAGCGCCGCTACGCCATGCC
>CAZDIF010000006.1:0-22377 GCA_964505365.1 uncultured Actinomycetota bacterium | reverse complement strand
GCTCGAAGTGCGCGAGAGAGGACTTGAACCTCCACCCTCTTACGAGGACACGGCCCTCAACCGTGCGCGTCTACCAATTCCGCCACTCGCGCGTGACGACGGGCCCGGAGCTGATCCGCGTCGGGCCCGTGGGGGCGGCAGGATAGCCGCTGGTCCGGGCCCCCGCGAACGCACGGCAGGGCCTCACGGGAGCCGCCACGCGTGCGCGTTCCAGAGGCCCAGGCCCGGCCACGAGGAGGGCCGGACGCCCTCCACGTCGCGCCAGGCGTGGGCGACGCCGACCCGGAAGAGGGGCACGATCCTCGCCGTCGTCGCGACGTCCCGGAGGGCCGTTCCGTCACCCTCGGCACCGTCCCGCTGCAGGAACGGTCCGAGCGCCGGGTGCGGTGGCAGCCGACGCAGCGTCAGGGAGACGTCCGCGGACTCGGGCGTGTCCTCGCCCGCCGGGCGTCCGATCAGCTCGGTGCCCACGCCGCGCCCCAGGAGGTCCCGTTGCACGATCCGGGCCGCGAACCCGAGCACCTCGTGATCGCGCGGATACGCCAGTGCCACCTCCACCTCGGCGTTCAACTCCCCCGCTGGCACCCCGGGCGGCCGCTCGTGGCCGGTCCACGGTGATTCCGCCACCACCCCGAACGGGCCGAGCAGGCCCTCCACGAGCTCACCCACGGCGACCGCCTCACCGATCGCCCGCCGCCGACCCGCGTCGTCCGGCTGCCCCAGCAGGCCCTCGGACGCGAATTCCAGCGAGACGAGCGTCCCACCCGCCGGCGCTGCGGCGTCGACGCCCTCGACCTCCCGCGCACGGGCCACGGGGTTCACGGCGACGTGGCCCAGGACCACGTCGACGTCGCCGTCCTCGAGGAGGCCGAGTGCCGTCTCGAACGACGGCGTGAACAGCACCTCCACCGACGCCAGCGTGGGCGGACCGAGCGGCCCGTCGGCGTGGGCCGCGAAGGTCGCGGACAGCCCGGCCTCGACGTCGGCGAGCCGGAAGGGGCCCGCCGTCGGAGGCAGCTCGTCCGGCGCATGGACCGGGCCGGCCGCGACCGCCTCGGCGGGCAGCGTGGTCCCGGCCTCGACGAGGAGGTCCATCCAGTCGACGCCAGCGCCTTCCACGTGCAGTCGGACCCGGTCCCCCGCCAGCGCCTCGACGCCGGTGAACGCCCCGAAGCGGGCGGGGTCCTGCTCGCGTCGCCAGTCGAGGGTCGCCACGACGTCCTGGGCGTCCACGGCCGTCCCGTCGGTCCACCGACCCGGGGCCAGCTGCAGGTCGACACGCGTCGTGCCGTCCTGGTCGCGCTGAACGTCCCAGTCCTCGGCCAGCGCCGGGCGGGCCTGCCCGGTGTCGTCGAGTCGCAGCAGTGGCAGCCCCCACAGTGCCTCGAGGTCGGACGCGGCGGTGTCGTGGGCGCCGGGGCGGGCCAGCAGGGTGCTCGGTGGCTCCGGATGGGCGACGACGACGGAGCCGGTGGGGCTCGTCGGGCCATCGGGACCGGCTGGCAGCGCCGCCGGCCGCCCCTCCGGAGGCTGCGGAACGGCCAGCGGGCCGACACCGCAGGCCACGCCGGCGAGGACCACGAGCACCACCGCCGGCAGTCCTCGGATGCTGCCGGTCCGCATCACGCCTCCGTCACCTTCCACGCGTCCTCGAGGGACACCCCGCCCAGCGGGTTGATGCGCAGGTCCTCGACCCCCTCGGCGATGACCCGCAGGTGGCGGTACGCA
Organism: uncultured Actinomycetota bacterium; assembly: GCA_964505365.1. GTDB lineage: Bacteria > Actinomycetota > Nitriliruptoria > Nitriliruptorales > Nitriliruptoraceae > CAWCLK01. Next base: position 20,649 of record CAZDIF010000006.1, on the reverse strand, counting down.
AACATCGGGACCACGGGCGCTGCGGCGAGCACCCGGGTCTCGGCCTGCCCGTACAGCTCGGCACGCTCGCGGGGATCCTCGGTCCGGCGTGCCCGGTCGAGCAGTTCGTCCACCTGCTCGGACGAGAAGCGGGTGAGGTTGTCCGTGCCCACGTTGTCCGAGTGGAACAGCGGCGTCAGCAGCGACCCCGCCCCGGGATGGTCCATCTGCCAGCCCAGCTGGAAGAAGCCCACCTCACCTTCGCGGACCTGCTGCACCAGCTGGCGGAGCGGGACCGCCCGTGTCGTGACCTCGACGTCGAGGGCGCGGCCGATGTCGCGGGCGTACCGGTTCGCGATGCCCTCGTTCGTGTCCCCCGGCACGTGGACGATCTCGAGGGGGCCCTCGACCGAGGGCGTGGGAGCCTCCGTGGGACTCGCCGTGGGGGTGGGGTCCTCGCCGGCGAGGGTTCGGGTCGCCGCCTCGGGGTCGTGGCGGCAGAGGTCGCAGGGACGGGTGCGTGCCGCGGGCAGGCCGGGCGGTACCAGCCCTCGCGCCGGCACCCGCGTGCCGAGGAGCACGTCCTCCACGATCCCCTCCCGGTCCGCCAGCAGGGACAGCGCGCGGCGGAGCTCGGGATCGTCGTAGGGAGGCAACTCGGTGTTGAAGCCGTAGAAGTACACGGTGCTGGTGGCCGCGTCGACGACGCCGGGGCCCAGCGAGCCACCGCGCGCCCGGCCGTGCTCCTCGACCGCCTCGTCGAGTTCCTCCGGGGGCACCGCGGCCACGTCGATCCGGCCGTTCTGGAAGTCCTCGTACTGCTGCTGGCGCGACGCGTCGTCGGCGAAGATCGGGAAGACCACCTCGCGCAGCCGCGGCGGCTCCCAGTGGTCCTCGAAGCGCGCCACGCGGATGAACTGGTTCTCCCGCCACGGTTCCGTCAGGGCGAAGGGCCCGTTGCCGATCGGTCGCTGCTGCCACGCGTCCGGATCGTCGTCGGCCTCGGGCGGCACCGGCGCCAGGGCGGGGTGCGCGAGCGTCAGCAGGAACTCGGCATCCGGTCGGGAGAGCCGGATCCGCAGCGTCTCGGCGTCGACCGCCCGCACACCACGGAGTGGCGAGTCGCCGTTGAGCGCCTGGGCGTGTCCCTGCACGGACGACAGCAGGTGGAACAGCAGCGAGTCCTGGTCCTGGCCGCGGTCCACGATCCGCCGGAAGGACCGTACGAAGTCCCCCGCGCGCACGGGCGTGCCGTCGTGGTAGGTCGCGTCCGGCCGGAGGTGGAAGGTCCAGGTGCGCTGGTCGTCGGAGACCTCCCAGTCCTCCGCCGCGGCCGGCACGACCGACCGCAGGTCCTCGTCGAGCGCCACGAGCGAGTCGAAGACGGCGTCCACGACGACCTGTCCCTCGGCGTCGGCGATGAAGCGCGGGTCGATGCTGGCCGGGTTGCGCCCCAGCGCGAAGCGCAGCGTGCCGCCCTCGTCGGTGCCAGCCGTGGGGACCGGCGAGGTCGGCTCGCTCTGCGTCGGCGAGGACGGCGGGTCGCCGCCGGGACCCGATGACAGCGTGCAGGCACCGAGCAGGACCGCCAGCCCGACCGCCAGCCCGGCTGGTCGAAGCACCCGGGGCCGACGACCGTTGCCCAACCTACGAGCTGAGGATCTTGACGAGCACCGCATCCACGAGCATGAACCCGACCGCGGAGACGACCGTCAGGCGGTCGAGGTTCTTCTCGACCATGGCCGATCCCTGCATGCCGCCGGCCCCGCCGCCGAACATGTCGGACAGGCCGCCGCCCTGGCCACGGTGCAGGAGGATGAACAGCACGAGGAGCATCGCGAAGATGACGTGCATGACGATCAGGAAGGCAGTCACGGAGCGGTCCGTCGCGGATGGGTGGCTGTCGGCACGAGGAGGGTAGCAACCCCCGGCAGGGGCGAAGTCGTGCGGCCCTACTGGATGGTGGACAGCCAGTACAGCCGCAGGACGTCCCCGGTGTCGACCATCGGGCGGGCGTGCCACCGCATCTCGAGGGGGGTGTCGACCTCGACCCGTGGCCGTGGCCGCAGCGCCAGCGTCGCCCGGGCTGTCTCGGGGGCGCAGGCGTCCCCACCGGTCGTGCAGGCGGCCAGCGTCGTGCGTCGCAGCTCGTGGGGGTCGTCGTCGAGCGTGGGGGTCGTGACCGTGCTGCTCGCGGTGGACTGCAGGGCCGACCGCCGGTACGTCTCGAACACGCGCGGCTGGGTGACCGGCCGGTCGGTCTCGACCGTCGTCTGCGTGCGCGGTGTCGTCACGAGCAGGCCCAGTCCCCCTTCGGGATCGCCACCCGTCACGAGCCAGGGCACCGTCGTGGCGGCGGTGAGCACGAGCGCGAACGTCACGCCCAGCGCCGCCAGCTCCCCCGCGGTGCGGGTGCGGGTCAGGGCGGGCTGCTCGTCCACGAGGTTGCTGACCCGGCGGACGAGGGTGCCCCGGGGCGCCAGGGCGGCGCACGCGGCGTGGGCCTCGTCGCCCTCGATGACCTTGAGGAGGCCGGCCGCGAGCGCACCCGGCCGGTGGGTCGTGTCGACGGCCAGCTGGTCGGCGGCGAGCTCGCGCTCGACGAGCAACTGGCAGAGCGCCCACCGGCCACCCGGGACGAAGAAGACGACGTCCCGCAGGACACTGAGCAGCAGGGCCACGAGGTTGTCGCGCCGCCGGACGTGGGCGAGCTCGTGGGCGAGCACGCCCTCCAGCTCCTGCGGGTCCAGCCGGTCGAGCAGGTGCCGGTCGACGACGATCGTGGGGCGTCGGATGCCGATCACCGTTGCGCCCCCCGAGCAGTCGTCGATGAGGCCGACGGGCGGCGCATCGAGCTCCATCCGGGTCGCCATGCGGTGCAGGACCTGCCGCAGGCGGGCCGGCACCTCGGTGTCTCGCGCCGTGCGAGCGGCATCGCGGGACATGCGGCGGGCATGGTGCAGCCGCCACCCGACACGCACCGCGGCGACGAGCATCCATGCGCCCAGCAGGGCCGGCAGGGCCATCGGGGCGAGGTAGGCGTAGGTGTTCTCGATCGGCAGGAGGACCGAGCCGGCGCCGCTGTTGGGAAGCATCAGGCTGGGCAGCCGGTAGTGGCCCAACGAGACGACGAGGATGACCAGCAGGACCACACCGGGCAGCAGGGCGGCGCCGACGCGGATGCGTGGCACGCGCAGGCCGGTCCGCAGCAGCAGGCGTGCGCCGAGCACGGCGACCACGGCGCCCAGCAGCAGCCGGACCGTGACCGACTGCGCCGGCAGCGTCAGGAGCAGGCCCGCGTCGGGCAAGTCAGCGCTCCGCGTCCCGGCGGCGTTCGACCGATGCCCGGAGCTGCTCGAGCGACAACCCGTCCACGTCGTCCACGACCTCGGCGAGGTAGGACGCCGCAGGCTCGGGGTAGCGCTCGAGGGCCCAGGTCAGCACGCGCCCCAGCGCCGAGCGCAGGTAGGAGTCCTGGCTGACGGCCGGGCGGTAGCGGTGGGCCAGCGAATCCGTGTCCCGCCGCAGCAGGCCCTTCCCGGCCAGTCGGGTCATGGTGGTCATGACGGTCGTGTAGGCGATCTTGCGCTGCGAGGCGAGCTCGTCGTGGACGTCGCGGACGGTGGCGTCACCGAGGCGCCAGACGACGTCCATCACGTCCTGCTCCAGTGGCCCCAGCAGGTCGTCCAGCGGGTTGCTGCGACGCGCACCGGTCCGTGACATCGAGGGTCCGTTCTCCCGGCCCGCTCGCCGGGATGGGCAGTGTTGGCATCGTACGTCGTCGGCCGGGCCGCCGCGAGGACCGTCCGGGAGGAGTCAGCGGCGGTGGCCCACGATCAGGGCGAAGTCGTCGGAGTTGAGGGACGCGCCGCCGACCAGGGCGCCGTCCACGTCGGGCTGGGCCATCAGCTCCCGGATGTTGCCGGGCTTGACGGACCCGCCGTACTGGATCCGGACGGCGGCGGCGGTGTCCTCGTCGTGCAGCCGGGCCAGTTGGCTGCGGATGAACGCACACATGGCCTGGGCGTCGTCGGGGGTCGCGGTCTCGCCCGTGCCGATCGCCCACACGGGCTCGTAGGCGATCACCAGGTCCTCGGGGTCGTCGATGCTCACCCCCGCCAGTGACGCGCCCAGCTGCTCGGCGACGACCGATTCGTGCTCGTGCGCCTCGCGCTGCTCGAGGTCCTCCCCCACGCACAGGATGGGTCGCATGCCGTGGCGGCGCACGGCCTTGACCTTGCGGTTGACGACCTCGTCGGTCTCGCCGAACAGGGCGCGGCGCTCCGAGTGGCCGCAGATGACCCACCGGACGTCCAGCCGGGCCAGCATGCCCGGGGCGACCTCGCCGGTGAACGCCCCGCTGTCCTCCCAGTGGCACGTCTGGGCCCCGACCGTGATCGGCAGGCGGTCCGACTCGACCAGCGTGGCGACGCTGCGGATCGCCACGAACGGCGGGCAGACCACGATCTCCTGGCCCTCGTAGTCCTGCTCCTCGAGGTGGTACGCGAGGCGCTGGACCAGCTGGATGGCCTCCAGGTGGTCCTTGTGCATCTTCCAGTTGCCGGCGATGACGGGCGTGCGGGGCACGGCGGGCCTCCTCGATGGTGCGTCGGGCCGTGAACCTAGTGCGTGCCCGCCGCGGGTCAGGAGGCCGTGCCGGCGATCACCTCACGCGGCTCGGCGAAGTGGCAGGCCGACGGGTGGCCGTGGTTGAACCGGTCACGCAGGTCGGGGTCCTCGTCGGTGCAGAGCTGCTCGGCCTTCCAGCACCGGGTCTTGAAGTTGCACCCGATCGGCGGGTTGGCGGGGTTGGGCACGTCGCCCTCGAGGATGATCCGGTCGGACGACTCGCGCACGGCGGGGTCCGGGATCGGGGCGGCGGACAGCAGGGCCTGCGTGTACGGGTGCAGGGGCTTGCCGTAGATCTGCGCCTCGTCGCCCTCCTCGACGATGCGGCCGAGGTACATGACGGCGACGCGGTCGCAGATGTGGCGGACGACCGACAGGTCGTGGGCGATGAAGATGTAGGCGAGGCCGAACTCGTCCTGGATGTCCTCGAGCAGGTTCATGACCTGGGCCTGCACGGACACGTCCAGCGCCGAGACGGGCTCGTCGCAGATGATGACGCTGGGGTTGAGCGCCAGGGCGCGGGCAACCCCGATGCGCTGGCGCTGGCCGCCGGAGAACTGGTGCGGATACCGGTTGATGTGGTCGGGGTTCAGTCCCACGAGCTCGAGCAGCTCCGCCACGCGGCCGCGCTGCTGCTTGCGGGGCACCACGTCGGTGTGGACGCGCCAGGGCTCGGCCACGATGTCGCCGACGGTCATGCGCGGGTTGAGGGACGCGTACGGGTCCTGGAAGATCATCTGGACCTCGCGACGAACCCGCCGCAGCTCCCGCTGTGACATGTCGAAGATGTTGGTGCCGCGGAAGTAGGCAACGCCAGCCGTCGGCTCCTCGAGGCGCATCAGCGTCCGGGCGACCGTCGACTTGCCACAGCCGGACTCGCCGACCAGGCCAAGCGTCTCGCCGGGATGGACGGAGAAGCTGACGCCGTCGACCGCCTGGATGGAGCCGACCTGGCGACGGAAGACGATGCCGCGGCGAACGGGGAAGTGCTTCACGAGGCCCTCGACCTCGAGCACCGGCTGGTCGGGGCTCCAGGACTCGGCGGCGAAGGTCGTCTCACTGGTTGCCACGGAGCACCTCCTCGAAGTAGTGGCAGGCGCTGCCACGACCCTGACCCGGCACGTCGTACAGCGGCGGGTCCTCGGCCACGCAGCGGTCGGTCGCCAGCGGGCAGCGTGGGTGGAACGCGCAGCCCGACGGCCGCTTCATGAGGTCCGGCGGCGACCCCACGATCGGTTCCAGCCGCTGGCCCTTGAGGTCCATCCGCGGCAGCGAGTTCATCAGGCCGACCGTGTAGGGATGGGCCGGCACGCGGTAGATCTCGTCGATCGTCCCGGTCTCGACGATGCGACCGGCGTACATCACGGCGACCCGGTCGGCGACCTCGGCAACGACACCCAGGTCGTGGGTGATCAGGATCAGGCCCATGCCGGTCTCGGCCTGCAGGTCCGCCAGCAGGTTCATGACCTGGGCCTGCACCGTCACGTCGAGCGCCGTGGTCGGCTCGTCGGCGATGAGGATCTCGGGATCCAGCGCGAGGGCCATGGCGATCATCACGCGCTGGCGCATGCCGCCCGAGAACTCGTGGGGGTAGCTGTCGATGCGGCCCCGCGCGTTGGGGATGCGGACCCGGTCCAGCAGCTCGATCGCCGCCTCGCGCGCCTTGGAGCGGGAGGTCCCCCGGTGGACGCGGTACATCTCGGCGATCTGGAACCCGACGGTGTAGACCGGGTTGAGTGCCGTCAGGGCGTCCTGGAAGATCATGGCGATGTCGTCGCCGCGGACGTGCCGGCGGTGCTTCTCGGGCATGTCGAGGAGCTCGACCCCCCGGTACCGGACGCTGCCGTCGGTGATGTGGCCGGGCGGCGAGTCGATCAGGCCCATGACGGCCTGGGCGGACACGGACTTGCCGGATCCCGACTCGCCGAGGATCGCCAGCGTCTCGCCGTGGCGAAGTTCGTAGTTGACGTCGTCGTTCGCCACGACCGTGCCCTGGTTCATGTGGAACTCGACCCGCAGGTTCTGGACGGCGAGCAGTGGGGCGTTGGGGTCGACGGCACGGCCCCCGATGGTCTGACGGGAGGTCTGCGGGGTCGCGGTGGCGGTCATCAACGGCCCTTCGGGTCGAACGCGTCACGGAGCACGTCGCCCATGACGAGGAAGCCGAACACCGTGATCGCGAGGAACAGCCCCGGGAAGAACAGCAGGTGGGGCGCGTGCAGGATCTGGTCCTGGGCGGCGGAGACCATCAGCCCCCAGGAGATCGCCGGCGTCTGCACGCCCACGCCCAGGAAGGACAGGGCCGCCTCGGCCTGGATGACCACGCCGATGAAGATCGTCATGTACACCATCACGGGCGTCAGGGCGTTCGGCAGGATGTGGCGGGTCATCAGTCGGAAGTCGGACGCGCCGAGGGACCGTGACGCGGTGACGTAGTCCTGCTCCTTGATGGCCAGGACCTGTGACCGCATGAGGCGCAGCATCGACGGCCAGCCGAACAGGGTGAGCACGGCCGCCACGATGTACATGCTGCGGTTCTGCAGGACGTTGAGGACCACGATGCCGGCGAGCAGGGTCGGGATGGCGAACCAGACGTCCGTCAGGCGGGCGATGACCGCGTCGACGGCCTTGCCGTAGTAGCCGGCCAGGGTGCCGAACACGAGCGCGATGAGGAACGCGCCGATCGTCACGGTGACGCCCACGAAGATCGAGATCCGTGCCCCGAGGATCGTGTGGGCGTACATGTCGCAGCCCTGCAGGGTGAACCCGAACCAGTTCGTGCTGGTGGGCCGTCCGCCGGCCGGTGCGTTGGGGTTCCGGAACGAGTAGGCGAGGTCGCAGTCCCGGGGTCCCGGGTTGGGGTTGCCGTCGTAGAACCACAGGAAGGCCTGTGGGAAGACGGCCATGATGACGGCCGTGATGATGATCACGAGCGCCACCCAGAACTGCCACTTGCCCTTGAGCACGCGCCAGCCGTCGCTCCACAGGCTCTCGACGCCCGTGGTGGGCTCGGCCTCGTCGCGCTCGATGACCTCCTGCGGCGGGAGCTCGCGCTCGCCGTGCTCGAGGTGGCCGACCGGCTCGCGGGTCGTGCCTCGGGTGCCCTGCTGCTCGGTGTCTCGGGTCTGGTCACTCATAGCGGATCCGGGGGTCGAGCCAGGCGTACATCATGTCCACGATCAGGTTGGAGAGCACGAAGATGACCACGAGGAACGTGACGATTCCCACGACGATGGGGCCGTCCTGCTGGACGATGGCGCGGAACACGGCACGGCCGATGCCGGGGACGTTGAAGATGCCCTCGGTGATGATGGCCCCGCCCATGAGCGAACCGAGGTCCACGCCGAGGAACGTCACGACGGGGATCAGCGAGTTCCGCAGTGCGTGCCGCCCCACGACCCGGCTGCGCGAGAGTCCCTTGGCGGTGGCGGTCCGCACGTAGTCGGACCGGAGGTTGTCGGCCAGTGACGACCGCGTGAGTCGGGCCACGTAGGCGAGCGACAGCGACCCCAGCACGATCGCCGGCATCACCAGCTGCCTGAACGTGCCATTCGTGGCGGTGATCGGCAGCAGGTTGAGCTCGAGCCCGATCAGCAGCTGGGCGGTGAAGCCCAGCACGAAGACCGGGATCGCGATCACCGCCAGGGTGGAGATCAGGACCAGGTTGTCGAGGAACCCGCCCCGCCGGAGGCCCGCCAGCACCCCGGCGATGATGCCGAGGATCAGCTCGTAGACGAAGGCCATCACCCCGAGCTTCGCAGTGATGGGGATCGCATCGCCCATGATGTCGGCCACGGGTCGCCGGGTCAGCGCCGTGCCGAAGTCCCCCTGCAGCACGCCCTGGTAGCCGACCGAGGGTTCGTCACCCACCGCGTCCTGGGGCAGCAGCCCGATGTACTTGCCGTACTGGACCATCAGCGGGTCGTCGAGGTTGTAGGTGTCCTCGAGGATGGTCCGGGTCGCCTCGTTCATGGGCTTGTCGCCCGACAGGGCCCGGATCGGGTCGCCCGGGATGGCGAACACCATCGCGTAGATCAGCAGCGTTGCCCCGAAGAACACCGGGATGAACTGGAGCAACCGTCGGATGATGTATCGGAGCACGTCCCAGACCTCTCTCGACGGGCAGGAGGGGGTGACGGCGGCCCGCACCGCTCGCGCGGCAGCATACGGGCCCCGCCCCCGTGGGACCGACCGATGCGCGATGACCGGGCGCGAGTGGCGCCAGTCGACCTGCTGCGGTACCGGCCGGAGCGCCGTCGGGGAGGCCCGGCTGGGCCTCCCCGACGATGCGGTGAGTCACCCGATCAGGTCACTCGCCGTGCTGCGAGGCAACACGTGCGGGGTCGATCGGGAACCCGATGAATGCCATGACCGACGTGGGCTCGCGGATGTAGCGGTCGCCGAAGTCGGCTTCGACGTTCGTCAGCTCCGCGGGCGGAACGGTGTCCATGACGTCCAGGGTGTTGTTCTGGATCTCGAGGTAGGCCGGGTCCGGGTTCTCGAAGATCCGGAACTCGAACGCGTCGACCTGCGGGGCCTCGCCGCCGTAGTTGTCGTAGGCGGTGAGGTTGATCCCGACGTTGTGCTCCCAGGTGCCGTCCATCTGGAACGGACCGTTGCCGTTGGGCGCCTCACCCCAGGACTGGATGTCGCCAGCCTCGGCCGCTTCGAAGAAGTCCGGCGGCAGCGGGTTGAAGGCGTTGTACAGCAGCACCAGCGGGAACTGCGGGAACGGCTCGTCGAGGGTGACCTCGATCGTGGTGTCGTCCGCAGCGGTCAGCCCGGCGATCTCCTCGGACGGGGGCGGCGACGCCTCACAGTCGGTGATCTCCTCGCCGACCTCGGTGGCCAGCTCGTTGTCGACGTCCTCCTGGGTGGCCTCGCGGGTACCGCACTGCGAGACGTCCTCGTAGCCCTCGAAGCCCGGGACCCCGAAGAAGTAGGAGTTCTGGGCAGCGTTCGGGCCGTAGGAGCCCCAGTTCCACGCGTCGACGAACGACTGTGCGGTGACCGGGGTGCCGTCGTGGAACGTCCAGCCGTCCTTCAGCGTGATCGTCCAGTTCTGCTCGTCCTCGGACTCGATGGACTCGGCCACGCCGTCGAAGAGCAGCTCGCCGGTCTCCTTGTCGAGGCTGTACAGCCCGGTGAACAGCTTGTTCACGACCTCGGACCCACAGGTCTCGGACGTCATCTGGCCGAACAGCGAGTTCTGCGGCTCGCAGACGTACATGCTGACGGAGCCGTCACCGTCGACGTCCTCGATCTGCGTCGCCTGCAGGTGCTGGAAGGCGTCGAAGCTGACGTTCGACACGTTCTCGGAGTGCACGGCGTTCAGCACGGAGAAGTACACCGGGGTGACCGGCATGTCCTCACAGAGGATGTCGGCAGCCTCCTGGTAGTCGGTCACGCCGTCCTCGACGGTCTTGCCGTCACCGGCCTGGTAGGCGGAGTCGAACTCCTCGCTGTTGTAGCCGGTGTAGTTGGAGCCACCGGTGGAGCCGTGCAGCGGACCGAGGAAGTTGCCGGGGCTGGGGTAGTCGAACAGCCAGCCGAGGCGGTAGGGACCCTCGACCTCGCCGTTCTCGAGCCGGTTCAGCATGTCGCCGAAGAGCAGCTCGTTGAACTCGACCTCCTCGATGCCCAGGGTGTTGCGCCACTGGTTGGCGACCGCCTCGATCCAGTCCATGTGACCTTCGTTGAAGGTGATGGTGATCGGGCCCTTGTAGCCGCCGCTCTCCTCGAAGAGCTCCTGAGCGCGCTCGGGGTCGTGCTGGAGGTTCTCGCAGCCGCCCTCCTCGTAGCCGGCCAGCGTCGGCGGCCACCAGTAGTCGGCGACGGCCTGCGTCCCGCCGAAGATGACGTCGACGATCTGCTGGCGGTCGATCGCCAGCGAGAGCGCCTTGCGCAGGTTGGGGTCGGACCAGTCGTACTCGCCGGACGCCGTACCGTCGTCGGTGGCGGTCTCGCCGTCGGTGGCGGTCGCCGTCTCGTCGCCGGGGTCGCCGGTGCCCTCGCCGCCGTCACCGCTACAGGCGGTGGCGAACAGGCTGAGGGCCGCGACAGCGCCGACAAGGCGCAGTGTCTTTGATCGCAGCATTGTTTCCTCCTGAGGGAACGAACCGGCCTGCCCCACTCCACACCGCACCTCGTGGACACTCCCGTCCGCAGGGGTACGACACCGGTAGGAGCCGGCACGGGGACCGTAGCGCGATGTGCGCCAAGTCGCCGGGAGGCGTGTCCGGTGCGCGCTCAGAGCACGCAGGACTTGGGGCGATTCGGCGATTGGCGGCCGTCCACGGCCGTTTCGCGGCCGATGGTGATCGCTCGACCACCCGAGCGGGGCGTGCTCACGTGCGCAGTGCGGACACCCCGGGCAGCACCCGGCCCTCCAACAGTTCGAGTGAGGCGCCCCCGCCCGTGGAGACGTGGTCGACCGCGTCGGCCAGCCCGAACGCTCGGATCGCCGCGGCGCTGTCGCCCCCGCCGACGACCGTGAACCCGTCCGCGTCGGCCATCGCCTCGGCGACCGCCCGGGTCCCGTGGGCGAAGGCCTCCCACTCGAACACGCCCATCGGGCCGTTCCAGAACACCGCGCCCGCGTCGCGGATCGCGTTGGCATAGGCCTCGGCGGTGGCCGGCCCGACGTCCAGGCCCATCTGGTCGTCGGGCATCTCGGCGACCGGCACGGCGGTGGCAGGTGCGTCCTCGGCGAATGACGGTGCGACCACCACGTCGGTCGGCAGGTGCACCGTCACGCCCCGTTCCCGCGCGTCGGCCACCAGCCGGCGCACGGTGTCGACCTGGTCCGCCTCGACGCGGGACGCACCGACGTCGTGGCCCTCGGCGAGCAGGAACGTGAAGCACATCGCCCCGCCGACCGCGATCGCGTCGACCCGCTGGAGCAGGTTCTCGAGGACGATGAGCTTGTCCGAGACCTTCGCACCGCCGAGGACGGCCACGTAGGGCCGGCCGGGATCCTCCAGCAGCCCGCCGAGCACCTCGAGCTCGCGCTCCAGCAGCAGGCCGGCGTAGCCGGGCAGCCGTGCGGGGACGCCACTGATGGAGGCATGGGCACGATGGGCGGCACCGAAGGCGTCGTCGACGTAGGCGTCGGCCAGCGAGGCCAGCGCGTCAGCGAAGGTGTCGTCGTTGGCCTTCTCGCCGGGGTCGAAGCGGAGGTTCTCGAGGAGGACGACCTCCCCGGCCCGCAGGTCCGACGCCCGCCGCTTGGCATCCTCGCCGGCGACGTCGGCTGCCACCTCGACCGGTTGGCCGAGCAGCTCGCCGAGGCGGTCGGCCACCGGCACCAGCGACAGCGCGGGATCGACCTGTCCCTTCGGGCGGCCCAGGTGGGACGCCATCACCACCGCGGCGCCGCCGTCCAGCAGCAGCCGCAGCGTCGGCAGGGCGGACGACAGGCGCAGGTCGTCGGTGACCCGCCCGTCGGCGAGGGGGACGTTCAGGTCGGCGCGCAGCAGCACGCGCCGACCGGCCGGGTCGAGCTCGCGCACGGACCGGACGCCGTCGAGGAGACTCACGCCTGCCACCGTCGGACCCCGCTACAGGCGGTCGCCGATGTACGCGACTGCCTGGGCGAGGCGGTTCGAGTAGCCCCACTCGTTGTCATACCAGCCGAGCACCTTGACCAGCGTGCCCTCGGCCATCGTCGAGCGGCCGTCCAGGATGCACGAGTGCGGGTTGCCCACGATGTCGATGGAGACCAGCGGCTCGTCGGAGTACTCGAGGATGCCGGCCAGCGGACCGTCGGCCGCGGCACGGAAGGCGTCGTTGACCTCGTCGATGGTGACCTCGCGGTCGAGCACGCACACGAGGTCGGTGATGGAGCCGTCCGGGATCGGCACCCGCATGGCCATGCCGTCGAGCCGGCCCGCGAGCTCGGGCAGGGCGAGCGTCGCCGCCTTCGCGGCACCCGTCGTGGTCGGGTTGATCGACAGCGCGGCGGCCCGGGCGCGACGCGGGTCCTTGTGCGGCGCGTCGTGGATGTTCTGGTCACCCGTGTAGGCGTGGATGGTGGTCATGAGGCCCTGGCTGATGCCGAAGGACTCGTGCAGCACCTTGGCCATGGGCACGACCGAGCCCGTCGTGCACGACGCCATGGAGACGACGTGGTGCTCGTCCGGGTTGTAGTCGCCCTCGTTGGCACCGAGCACGATCGTGACGTCCTCGCCCTTGGCCGGAGCCGAGATGAGGACCTTCTTCGCGCCGGCCGTCAGGTGCTTGGCGGCGTCCTCGCGCTTGGTGAAGAACCCGGTGGACTCGACCACGACGTCGACGTCGAGGTCCTTCCAGGGCAGGTCGGCCGGGTCCTTCTCGGCCAGGACCTTGAGGTCGTCGCCGTCGACGCGCAGGCCGTCGCCGGTCGCCTCGACCGTGCCGGGGTAGCGGCCGTGCACCGAGTCGTTGCGCAGCAGCAGCGCGAGCGTGTCGGGGTCGGTGAGGTCGTTCACGGCGACGAAGTCGACGTCGAGGCCACGCTGCCTGGTGGCACGGAAGAGGTTGCGGCCGATCCGGCCGAATCCGTTGATCGCGACGCGCAGGGCCATCAGGGTGCTCCTCGTGGTGAGCGGGGTTGCCCTCGAACCTAGCAGCACGTTCCGCGGTGCGATTCCCCGCTCAGGGCTCGTCCCCCGCCTCGTCCGCGAGCCTCGCGATCCGCTGCAGCCGGCGGTGCACGGCGGACTTGCCGACGGGCGGGTCGCACAGCTCCCCGAGCTCGGCGAGCGAGGCCTCCGGGTTGACCAGCCGCGCCAGCGCCAGGGCCCGCAGGTCCTCGCCCAGGCCGGCCCAGCCGACGCGGGCGACCGCACGCTCGACGGTGGCCAGCTGCTCCTGGGCCGCCTCGATCGACCGGCGGACGTTGGCCGCGTCGGCGTTGGCCAGGCGCGTCACCTCGTTGCGCAGCTGGCGTCGGTGTCGCCGCTCCCGCAGCGCGTCCGCCGCATCGGGGGCCCCGGCCGCGCGCAGCAGGGCGTCGACCCCCTCCCCCGACTTGCCCACCAGGCGGCCGCGGGAGGCGTCCGCCTGCAGCCGCGTCCCGACCGCCTGCGCCGCGGCCTGCAGCTGGCGACCTGCCTCCTCGGACGGCACCCGGACCTCGAGGTGCACCGGTCGGCCGGGCCCGGACAGCGTCGTGGTGGCGAGCAGCATGGCTCGCACGGTCGGGACGGCGGCCGCGGCGGGCAGCCCCGGCACGGGTCGGCCGTCCTCGACGAGCCCGAGCTCCTCGGCGACGGTCGTGGCCTGCTGCCGGAGCACGAGCCCGTAGGTCGTGCCACGCATCCCGCGCGGCTCGCGCACCCACAGCTCCGGCCGCTCGCCCGTGGCCGACGGCAGCAGGCGGAAGGCCCGGCGGACCGTGGCACCGCTGCTGGAGACCAGCTCGATGGTCGTGTGCGACCCGTCGGCCGTCCCGACGCGGTGGAACCGCGCCGCCAGCCGGAGGAGCACGGCGAGCTCGTCCCGCGCCTCGGTGGGGACGATCGGGGCGCCGGCCAGCTCCTGCCGCACGCGGTCCGTGAACGCCCCGGTGCTCATCTCATGCGCGCAGGAGGTCGTCCAGCACCCGTGCGAGCGCCGCCGGGGCGTGACCGTCGGCGCCGTCGAGCAGGTCCGCCCGAACCACCTCGCCGACGTGCGGCGGCGACGCCGGGACCTCCAGGGGCTTGCCGGGACCGGACGGACGTTCGCCGGCGTGCGCCACCAGCACGTCGGGGTCGCGGCCGTCCAGGTGCTCGTGCAGCACCCGCAGATGGGCCGCGAGGTCCATCCCGGTCGTCTCGCCCGGCTGCTCACGGAGGTTGGCCACCATCACGAGCGGGGCGTCGGTGGCTCGCAGGGCCCGGCCGATGTCGGGGACGACCACGTTCGGCAGGATCGAGGTGAACAGTGACCCGGGCCCGAGGACCACGAGGTCGGCGTGCTCGATCGCGTCGACGACCTGCGGTGGCGGCGACACGTCCGCGGGGTCCAGGCGCACACGCCGATGGCCGGACGACCCCGCGATGGCGGCCTGGCCGGTCACCTCGCCGCCGTCCCCGTCGGCCACGAGCGCCACCGGCGCCAGCGTGCTGGGCAGGACCTGGCCGCGGGCACCCAGCAGGGCGCCGAGCCGGTGCAGCGCCCCGACGAGGTCACCGCCCCGGGCCTCCTGCAGCCCGACGAGCATGAGGTTGCCGAGGCTGTGGCCTTCGAGGTCGCCGCGGTCGAAGCGGTGCTCGACCCACGTCGCCAGCTCGGGGTCCGGAACGAGCGAGGACAGGGCCTTGCGCAGGTCCCCGGGCGGCAGGACGCCCAGCTGGTCGCGCAGGCGCCCCGATGACCCGCCGTCGTCGGCCATCGCCACCACGGCCGTGGTGTCCACCTCGAGCGTGCGCAGGGCCGCGAGCGTCCGGGACATCCCGTGCCCACCGCCGATCGACACCACGCGAGGACGCGGGTGCGACGGGGTCGGCGGGGTCGGCGGGGGCGCGCTCATTCCTGGCCCAGGTCCCGGTGGTCGAGCACCACCGGCAGGTCGGTCGTCTTCCGCAGGTGGGCCGCCACGTGCTCGCCGATGGCGACCGACCGGTGCTTGCCGCCGGTGCAGCCGAGGGCGAGGGTGAGGTAGCGCTTGCCCTCGGCGACGAACCCGGGGATGACCACGTCGAGGAGGTGCTCGAGCGCCTCGACGAACGGCCCGGTGGCGGGCTGGTCGAACACGTAGTTGCGAACGGGCTCGTGGCGTCCGTCGTAGGGCCGCAACTCCTCGACCCAGTGCGGGTTCGGCAGGAACCGGACGTCCAGCACCATGTCCGCGTCGCGCGGGGTGCCGTGCTTGAAGCCGAAGGTGACGACCTGGATCTGCAGCGTCGCGTCCCCGGTCGCGTCGATGGCGTCGAGCACGCGCTCGCGCAGCTCGTGGACGTTGAGGTCGGAGGTGTCGACGATCAGGTCGGCCATCCCCCGCAGCTCGGACACGAGGGCGCGCTCGGCCCGGATGCCCTCCAGGACGCCGGCGTCACCCTCGGCCGCGGGATGCCGACGGCGGGTCTCCTCGAAGCGGCGGACCAGCACCTCGTCGCTGGCCTCCAGGAACATCACGGTCACGTCGGTGTTGGCCGCCCGCAGGTCCCGCACCGACTGCACCAGGGCGCCGAAGAAGCGGCGCCCGCGCACGTCGACGACGAGCCCGAGCCGGTCCACCGACGAGCCGGGCGCCGACGCCAGCTCGACGACCTTCTCGATGAGCGACGGGGGGAGGTTGTCGATCACGAAGTAGTCGACGTCCTCGAGCACCTTGGCCACCTGGGTCCGCCCGGCGCCGGACAGGCCGGTGACGACCACGATCTGTGGTGGCACCGGCTCGATGCGGGCGTCCCCCGGTGGCGGGGTCGTGCTGTCCACGGGCGGCCTTCGTCGTCGCGGGATGCAAGGTGTAGCAGCCACGTGCGGCGGTGGTGGGGTGTCAGGCGCGCAACTGTTCGTGGACGCGCTCGGCCAGCACCCGGGACAGGCCGGGCACCGCCGCCAGCTCGTCGAGGCTGGCGGTGCGCACGCCGTCGAGCGAGCCGAAGCGTCGCAGCAGCGCCTTCCGCCGGGCCGGGCCGATGCCGTCGATGTCGTCGAGGCCGGACCGGACGCTGCGTGACCGGCGTCGGCGCTGGTAGGTGACGGCGAACCGGTGGGCCTCGTCCCGCAGCCGCTGCACGAGGTACAGCGCGTCCGACCCGCGCGGCAGCACGACCGGGTCGGGTCGGCCCGGGACGTACAGCTCCTCGAGGCGCTTGGCGAGGGAGACGAACGAGATGTCGTCGAGCACGTCGCCGGCCTCGCCCGGGTCGACCGCGTGCAGGCCCTCGATGGCCGCGCTCAGCTGGCCGGGCCCGCCGTCGACGATCACGAGGGCTGGCGGGTAGGCGAACCGGCCCTCCTCGGGGTCCACGCCCCGGCCGTGCTCGTCGACGAACCGCCGGAAGCGACGACGGATGACCTCGCGCATGGCCGCGACGTCGTCGTTGCGGTCGTCGGAGAGCTTGAAGCGCCGGTACTGGTTCTTGCGTGGCAGCCCGTCCTCGAACACCACCATCGACGCGACCACCTCGGTGCCCCCGAGGTGGGAGATGTCGTAGCACTCGATGCGCAGCGGGGGTGCCTCGAGCTCGAGTGCCTCGGTGAGCTCGCGCAGTGCCTGCGAGCGGGCGTTGAAGTCGCTGGCCCGCCGGAGGCGGTGCCGCTCGAAGGCCTCGCGGGCGTTGTCCTTCACCGTCTGCAGGATCTGGACCTTCTCGCCACGGGCGGGGACCCGCAGCTCGACCCGCTGGATGGGTCGGCCCGCGCCGGCGTGGTGCTCGCGCCGCAGGTCCCCGAGCAGCTGCGACAGCGCCTCGGCGTCCTCGGGCAGCTCCTCGACCAGCACCAGCGGCGGGACCTCGTCCTCGCGCTGCTCGTACAGCTGCAGCAGGAACGAGGTGTACAGCGCGGCGGTCGACAGCGGCTCGACCTTGTCGACGGTCCAGCCCTTGCGGCCGACGACGCGGCCCCGGCGGACGAAGAACGCCTGCACGGCGGCCTCGATCTCGTCCTCCCAGACCGCGACGACGTCGAAGTCCTCGCGCCGTGACGACGCCATCTGCTGCTTCGACAGCGCCTTGCGGGCGTCGAACAGCTGGTCACGCAGGCGGGCGGCGGCCTCGTAGTTCAGCTCCTGGGCCGCGGCGTCCATGTCGGCTTCCAGGCGCTTGAGCGCCGGCTCGGCGTCGCCCTCGAGGAACTCGCCGAACCGGTCGATCAGCTCGCGGTGCTCCTCGTGGCTGATCTCGCGCGTGCACGGTGCCGCGCACTTGCCGATGTGGTGGTACAGGCACGGCCGGCCGGTGCGTTCCGCGCGGTCGTAGACGCCCTGGCTGCAGGTGCGGACGGGGAACACGCGCAGCAGCAGGTCGAGGGTCTCGCGGATCGCGTACGCGTGGGCGTACGGGCCGAACCGCCGGTCCCCCTTCTTGACCTGGCCCCGCTGCACCCGGGCCCGCGGGACCTCCTCGGAGGTGGTCAGGACCAGGTACGGGTAGGACTTGTCGTCGCGGTAGCGGACGTTGTAGCGGGGGTGGTGGCGCTGGATCAGCGTGTACTCGAGGTG
Source organism: uncultured Actinomycetota bacterium (assembly GCA_964505365.1). Classification (GTDB taxonomy): domain Bacteria; phylum Actinomycetota; class Nitriliruptoria; order Nitriliruptorales; family Nitriliruptoraceae; genus CAWCLK01. The sequence continues at coordinate 2,906 of CAZDIF010000006.1, read as the reverse complement.
CAGCGCCTCGACCTCGTTGTCGACGACGATCCACTCCACCGACCGGGCCGCCTCGAGCATCGCCCGCGTGCGGGCCGCGATGCTGTGCCAGGGCTGGAAGTAGTTGGCGAGGCGGCTGCGCAGCGACTTCGCCTTGCCGACGTAGACCACACGGCCGTGGCGGTCCTTGAACTGGTAGCAGCCCGGCTCGTCCGGGATCTCGCCCGGGTCGGGCCGGAACGAAAGCGCCGGGTTGTCCACTTACAGCAGCTCCCGGAGGAACTTCCCCGTGTAGCTGGCCCCGACCCCGGCGATGTCCTCGGGCGTGCCGGCGGCGACGAGGCGGCCGCCGCCGTTGCCCCCCTCGGGACCGAGGTCGATCACGTGGTCGGCCGTGCGGATGACGTCGAGGTGGTGCTCGATGACGATCACGGTGTTGCCCTTGTCCACGAGCCGGTGCAGCACGTCCAGCAGGCGGCGGACGTCCTCGAAGTGCAGACCGGTGGTGGGCTCGTCGAGGATGTAGACGGTCTGGCCCGTGGCGCGCTTCTTGAGCTCCGATGCGAGTTTGACGCGCTGGGCCTCGCCGCCGGACAGGGTCGTGGCGGGCTGGCCCAGGCGCACGTACCCCAGCCCGACGTCGGTCAGGGTCTGCAGGTGGGCGGAGATCCCCGGCTGGTTGCCGAAGAAGTCCAGCGCCGTCTCGACGGGCATGTCGAGCACCTCGGAGATGGTGCGGCCCTTGTAGTGGACCTCGAGGGTCTCGCGGTTGTAGCGCCGGCCCTTGCACACCTCGCAGGGCACGTACACGTCCGGCAGGAAGTGCATCTCGATCTTGATGGTGCCGTCGCCCTTGCAGGCCTCGCACCGGCCACCCTTGACGTTGAACGAGAACCGGCCCGGCTGGTAGCCGCGGACCTTGGCCTCGGGCGTCTTGGCGAACAGCCGCCGGACGTGGTCGAACAGGCCCGTGTAGGTCGCGGGGTTCGATCGCGGGGTCCGGCCGATGGGCGACTGGTCGACGATGACGGCCTTGTCGACGTGGTCCAGCCCGTCCACGCGGAGGTGGCGACCGGGGACGTCGCGCGACCCGTACACCTCGCGCATCAGGACGCGGGCGAGGATCTCGTTGACCAGCGTCGACTTGCCGGAGCCGGACACCCCGGTCACGCAGGTGAAGGTCCCCAGCGGGAAGTCGACGTCGATCTCCTGCAGGTTGTGCTCGTGGCCGCCGACCACGGTGAGCGCGTGGCCGTTGCCGGGCCGCCGCGTCGTCGGGGTGTCGATCTGCTTCACCCCGGAGAGGTAGGCGCCCGTCAGGGACTTGCGCGTCAGGCGCTTCAGCCCCTCGACGGAGCCGGAGTGGACGATCTCGCCCCCGTGCTCGCCGGCGCCCGGGCCGATGTCCACGACGTGGTCGGCCGCGTCGATGGTGGCCTCGTCGTGCTCGACAACGATGAGGGTGTTGCCCAGGTCGCGCAGCCGCAGCAGTGTCTCGATGAGGCGTTCGTTGTCGCGCTGGTGCAGGCCGATGGACGGCTCGTCGAGCACGTACAGCACGCCGACCAGGCCCGCGCCGATCTGGGTGGCGAGCCGGATGCGCTGGGCCTCGCCGCCGGACAGCGACCCGGCGGGCCGGTCCAGCGTGAGGTAGTCGAGCCCGACGTTCAGCAGGAACCGCAACCGCGCGCGGATCTCCTTGATGACGCGGGCGCCGATCAGGGCCTCGCGGTCGGTGAGCTCGACGGTCTCGACCCACGCATTGGCGTCCTCGACGGACAGCGCAGAGACCTCGTGGATCCCGCGGCCGCCGACGGTCACCGACAGCACGTGGGGCTTGAGGCGCGCGCCGTGGCAGGCCGGGCACGGGATCTCGCGCATGTACTGCTCGACCTGGGCGCGGACGTGGTCCGACTCGGTCTCGGCGTGGCGCCGCAGCAGCTGCGACAGCACGCCGCGGAACCGGGCCCGGTAGTTGCGCCGTCGCCCGAAGCGGTTCTGGTAGCTGACGTGGATGCGGTCGTCGATGCCGTGCAGGATCCCGTCGCGGACCTCCTGCGGCAGGTCGCGCCACGGCGTGGCCGGGTCCTCGCCGAAGTGCTCGACGACGGCCTTCAGCAACTGGCGGTAGTAGGTGGACTGCCCCCCGGTCCCCGTCCACGGCAGCACCACGCCGTCGAGCACCGAGTCGCTGGGGTCGCCGATGACGAGGTCGGGGTCGACCTGCAGCTGCGTCCCGAGGCCGGAGCACGTCTCGCAGGCGCCGTAGGGCGAGTTGAAGGAGAAGTTGCGCGGCGCCAGCTGGTCGAAGGACAGCCCGCAGTAGGGGCACGCGAGGTGCTCGGAGAAGACGTGGACCTCGGCCTCGGGGTCCGGCAGGCCGGCCTCGCGGGCCTCGTCGACGGCCTCGCGGGTCGGGAGCACCTCGACCATGGCGATGCCCTCGGCAAGCTGCAGGGCCGTCTCGATCGAGTCGGACAGGCGCCGGCGGATGTCCTCCTTCTGGACCAGCCGGTCGACGACCACCTCGATGTCGTGCTTGTAGGTCTTGGCGAGCTTCGGCACCTCCTCCACGGGGTACACGTCGCCGTCGACCCGCACGCGGGCGTAGCCCTTGGTGGACAGGTCCTGGAACAGGGCCGCGTACTCGCCCTTGCGGCCGCGAACGACGGGCGCGAGCACCTGGAACCGGGTGCCTGCCGGCAGCTCGTGCACCTGGTCGACGATCTGCTCGGCGGTCTGCGATGCGATCTCGCGCCCGCAGTTGGGACAGTGCGGGATGCCGATGCGCGCCCACAGCAGGCGCAGGTAGTCGTGGATCTCGGTGATGGTGCCCACCGTCGAGCGCGGGTTGCGCGAGGTGGACTTCTGGTCGATCGAGATCGCGGGCGAGAGTCCCTCGATCACGTCCACGTCCGGCTTGTCCA